>CAZKAQ010000036.1:0-31991 GCA_964550655.1 uncultured Granulosicoccaceae bacterium | reverse complement strand
GCTGTGGAATCAAAGATCAAGTGAGATGCCGTCGATTTCGTGAATAGTCCGGGTTAAACAGACATAAAAAAACGGTAGCCAGGAAGACCTGACTACCGTTTAGTCAAACTTTCCAGCCCTTTAAAACCGGAGCTTTGTAAGCTCACAGTGATATTGGTACTGGATTTTGTGAAGTGTTACCGGCTTTGCGTGATGGTCCAGTCGAACACATCAAGGTTGCCCGCACCCCAGAAAATTTCAGTACCAACAAGTATATTGGCAACACACCATGAATCCTGAATTTGATTTGAATTAGCGAGAGCTCCGAATCGCTCTTCAACGCGGTGTGCATTGTCTCGAGCCCAGTCAAGGAAGTCATTCCAGAAGATGGTGCCCGAGGTTTGTGGGTTTCTCGCCAGAAAGGCAATGTAGCGGGAGTCGTCTGATTTGGTGTATACGTCATAGCTTGCGCCACTGAATGATACCGTTGTGACGTAGTGCCGTGCTGCGGCTGGCAGGCGCTCAGCACCAGAATCGAGCCAGACCATCAACTCAAAGGCGTGATTTGAACCATTGGAACGATTAACCGGAAGGTTGTCATCGCAAACACCGCCAACGGACTCATACATAAACGATTCTACAGCAACGTTTCTTTCGCCTCGAATAGTGCTGCCGTTAGGGAACCGGCTGGTAACAGAAGCGTCGACTATTCGTGGTTCTGCAAACTGTGACGAGTTAAATGCGTAATCGATTCTTACGCTTGGAAAGTCGTCTACTCGTACAGGTAATCCAATCCGTGATTTTGGCGCACTGGTGCGAAATTCATCTTTGATACCGAAGATCAGTTCGGGATAGGAGCGAACATGGTAGTCCAGCGAGGCACGGCCATTGGAGCCCGGCACACCTGGTCCCCAGTCGTAGTTCCAGCCCAGTAGCGCACCATTATTGTTGGTATAAATAGTCTGCATCCAGTTGTGTCCCGGAGCCACTCGCTCTGCCTGCCAGGCGTTTTGATGCAGCATGAAATCGCCGACCTGGATCGTATCGAATCGACCCCCTGAAGAGGCAGTTACAGAAACGGATCGGTTGCTTACCCGTAGCGGACTGTTTACGCGAATGATCGAACCGTCGCCGCCCGTATTGCTGTTGTTGCTGTCGTTGTTGTTATTGTCAGGTGCGTTGTCTGCGGTGCCACCGTTGTTGCTGTTGTCGGGTTCACTGGCTGCATCATCATTGATGACACCGGTTCCGGTGCTCGCTGTCACTCTGCAGGTGGCGTTGTTTTCCCAGCCGTAAGTATCACCGTCAGGGTCGCTGTCACGGCTGACACAAGCGGGCGGGCTTGCTGATGAGGGAGAGTTATTTGCAGGCGTTGAGTTTGTAGGGACAGTTGAACCTGAAGATACAGATGATCCCGCAACCTCGCAGGATGCGTTATTTTCCCAGCCGTATCCATCGCCATCAGGATCACTGGATGCTGAAACGCACACAGGCAGGCCGGAGCTTGTTCGGCCTGCGCTTGCCTGATTTGAATTTGGTGAGGCGGGAACTGGCTGGGATGGAGTTGCAGCAGTCACCAGACATGATGCATTGTTCTCCCAACCGAAGCCGTCCCCGTCAGAATCGGATCCGGGACTCTGACAAACTGGCAGCGTGACAGCAAATGCCGACTGCGAAGCTGCAGCGAAAAACGCGAACAGGCTGATTGTAGTAATTCGTATAAGCGTGATCAAAATGGTACCTCGAATAAATAAATGAAGGGTGCCAGATCGGGTCGTTGCTACTGTCCATTAGAGGCGTTAACTGATCTTGAGATAGCGGATCCAGGATTTAATTTGTCCTGACAAAAACTGGTCAGGTGCGATGATAGAGGAGTAGAATTAAAACTTCTGTAAACTTGCGAAATATTCCGTAAACTGTAATGTGGCCTGATGCATCTGATGCAGATTCATAGTCAAACTGCATGTTCGCAGTGGCACGTTTCGCGCCACCAAATGGATTCAATATTCTACCTATGTAGATGTTTGTGGCTTTGCGCAGGGCGATTGTTGTAACTGCAAAGCAAACATGTTGACGGCGCATTATAGTAGCGCAAGATCTTCAGTTAAACGCTGGCTTTTTGTCCACATAACGGCCATGCGACTGTTCCGCTTGTCGGTACTGTTTCAGGCGTTGAGATGCTTTGCGTGAAAAGCGATATGCTCGCCAATGAACGACGCAATAAAATGGTAACTGTGGTCGTAGTGATCCTGCAGTCTGAGTGTTGCATCCAGATCCAGTGCACCGCAAACTTCTTTAAGTTTTGTAAACGACAGCTGATCATCGAGAAAGTTGTCACTGCCCCCCTGATCAACCAGTAGTGGCGGGCATGCGGCACCCGATTCCATCAGACAGATAGTGTCCCAGGCTTTCCAGGAGTCTTTATCGTCACCAAGATAAGCACCAAGGCAACCTTCACCCCAGGCGCAGCTAACCGGATTGGCGATCGGCGCAAATGCCGACACGGATTGATAGCGGCCCGGGTGTTTAAGTGCGGTGATCATCGCGCCGTGACCGCCCATAGAATGGCCGCAGATTGAACGAGCTTCCGTCACAGGCAGGTTGCTTTCAATCAGGTTCGGCAGCTCCCGACTGACGTAATCGAACATGTTGTAGTGTGGTGTCCACGGGCTTTGAGTTGCATTGACATAAAAGCCCGCTCCTTTACCGAGATCGTAGCGATCGGGTTCGTCATGGACGTCATCACCGCGCGGGCTGGTATCAGGCATAACCAGTGCGATGTTGTGCTCCGCTGCATAGCGTTGTGCACCCGCTTTGGTACGAACGTTATCGTCGGTGCAGGTAAGGCCGGACAAATAATAGAGCACAGGGACTTTTTCGGTTTCTGCTTTCGGTGGCAGGTATACCGAGAAGGTCATCTCACAATGGCAGACCTCACTTTTGTGTGTGTAGCGTTTTAACCAACCACCGAATTCTCTTACTTGCTCTGTGTTTTCCACTTGTGGTGCCTTTATTTGTTGATTGGAACAGGAGTTGTTTAACCTGCATTATTCATGAGGATTCGGCGTCCAGAGTCAATAGCACTAAACAGGTCGTCCTATCGCCTGAGAAGCGTGGCCCGCCACGCGCCGAAGGGGATAGGGTGAGATGTGACGCGCTATTGGCTCTGGCGTCGAATAGACAGTCTGTCATTTCAGGATTGACCATAAATTTACCGCAAAAACCCCAAATAAAGACATAAAAGCCAAATTTGCAGGTCGCCTCATGAATAATGCAGGTTATTAATTGCCTGATAAAGAGATGGCCCGGGGCTATTGTGAGGATTGATGTTCTGCAATTGCTTTAATGACCCAGTCCGGTGCGATTTCTTCAGGCTCGGTGTCTTTCAGTGCATCGAGTTTGAGCGGTGCTGTTATCTGCGTCGCGCCTAAATCGGCTAGTGCCTCGTCCATACTGACGCCGCCACCGCAGAAGTGATCGTAAGAGCTGTCACCCAATGCCACCACCAGATACTTTATATGCGTGATGCGAGGGTATTCTGTTCGCAGCCCGGTGTATAGCGGCAACAGGTCATCGGGCACATCTCCGGTGCCGGTGGTCGATGTGCAGACTACCAGAAAGTCTGTTGATTCATCAGTCAATGCATCGATGGTCTGCGGGTCCGGGCGAATGACTTCATGTGATTCTTTCACTAAAGCCGCTTCGATTTCATCAGCGGTCAACAGGGCGGCGCCGAACACAGAGCCCGTTACGATAAGAAATTTTGCCATGGGTTTACCTGACTACTTAACACCCGCAAGTATGCGGTCGAGAACGCTTGTTGGAAAAAGTCTTTTTGCAATCGAAAACGCGATAGTGGGCGTGGTCACCCGATAACGACTGCGGGGCGATTCAGACTCAAGCGCGTGAATCAGTTTTTCCACCACCGCATCCGGCCCCAGTGTAAACCGATTTGCATCGCCGGTGGATGTCAGTCTGTCGAGCGTCTGTTGGTAGGTTGCCGCATGGACACTGTTTTCACTGTCTATGTGCTGCTCGAATTTGGTCATTGCATGCTGACGGAATTTTGAACGGATTGGCCCCGGTTGAATAACTGATATGTGTATGTCTGTGCCGCGCAGCTCGAGTCGCAGGGTATCGCTCAGGCCTTCAATCGCGAACTTGGCAGCGTTGTAAGCTCCCCGGTAAGGCATTGCTGCAAAGCCAAGTACTGACGAGTTCTGTATTATTCTGCCGTGGCCCTGAGCGCGCATGACCGGAATGATCTGTCTTGTCAGTTCATGCCAACCGAAGACCAGGGTTTCAAACTGCGCCCGAAGTGCCTCAGTGGGCAGGTCTTCTACCGCGCCTGTCTGACCGAATCCACCGTTGTTGAACAAACCGTAAAGGTTTCCACCGGTTTCGTTGAGCACAATAGCGAGCGTTTTTTCTATACTGTGGTAATCGGTGAGATCGAGATGCAGTGCTCTGATACCTGAGTTCGTCAGAGCCTCTGTATCTTCCGGTTTACGGGTGGTCGCGAAGACCCGATAACCACGTTCGTGCAGGGTGATTGCAGCACAACGGCCAATACCGCTGGAGCAACCGGTAATCAGTACCGCGCGATCTTTTATTGTTGCGTTCACTGAAAATTCTCAAGCGTGGCTGGTATGATCTCGCCGCGGTAGTTCAGTAGTGTAAATGAGTTACCGTGACAACGCCTGACCTTTTGGGGCAGGTGTGGAGGTGAAATCCGGATGTACTAATTTAAACTGCTTTAATTTAAGAGTATCAATGAGCGTTCACGAAAAATTCAATACCGCCAGGCTGGAACTGGGCCGTGCCATCATTGGCCAGTCGATGCTGGTAGACCGATTGTTAATCGCCTTGCTGGCAGACGGGCATTTACTGGTTGAAGGCGCACCTGGTCTTGCGAAGACCCGTGCGGTGAAAGAGCTGGCCAATTGCGTTGATGGCGTTTTCCAACGCATACAGTTTACCCCGGACCTGCTGCCGGCCGACATCACCGGTACAGAAATTTATCTGCCTGCCAGTGGCGAGTTCAAGTTTCAGCCCGGGCCGCTGTTTAACCAGATTATTCTTGCCGATGAAATCAACCGTGCACCGGCAAAGGTACAAAGTGCGTTACTCGAAGCCATGGCTGAAAGGCAGATTTCTATCGGTCAGCAAACCTATCCGCTGTCGGAGTTGTTTATGGTAATGGCAACGCAGAATCCGATAGAACAGGAAGGTACTTATAGTCTCCCGGAAGCGCAGCTTGACCGCTTTTTAATGCACGTAACTATCGACTATCCGCCGGCAGAGAACGAGCTGCAGATCCTGCGGCTGGTGCGCTCGGAGAATAGTGATTCGTCACCGTTGCAGCAAAACCCGGTTACGCAGCTGACGCTTGATGATATCCGCCAGGCAAGACACGAAGTTAATCAGGTGTATCTTTCCGAGCCGGTGGAACACTATCTGGTAAGGCTGGTCACAGAGACTCGTGATAAGTCCGGTCCTCTGGCACGACACATCGCATTCGGTGCTTCACCGCGAGGCACGATTTCACTTGATGCCTGTGCCCGTGCCCATGCCTGGTTGAACGGTCAGGACTATGTCGCACCGGCAGATATTCATGCAGTGATCCACGATGCTCTGCGACATCGCATACTGGTTACTTACGAAGCTGAAGCCGAAGGTATCTCTGCCAGTGACGTTATTGATCAGCTGTTGTCATTGGTTGCGGTACCCTGATTAGCTGATGTTATTGCAGGTTATAAAACCGGTAGCTGCAGCTATGAATTCACGGCAGATTTATAGTGATTGAAGCCGCTGATACAAAAGCAAGTGCCACTTCTGTCTCGGTTGCAGAGCTTGTCGCGTTGCGTAAAACAATTGCCAGACTCAACCGGTACGCCGGTAAACGCGTCAAGGCACCGATGGCCGGATCTTCATCTTCAGCAGCCCTTGGTCGCGGGCTGGACTTCTCCGAAGTGCGTGAGTACCACGCAGGTGATGACGTCAGGCTTATTGACTGGAAGGTCACAGCACGTACCGGCCGTGCGCATACCAAGCTCTTCAACGAAGAACGTGAAAGGCCTTTTTTTATCGCGCTGGACTTACGACCTGCTATGTACTTTGGCACGAGGGTGGCTTTTAAATCTGTTGTTGCAGCAAGAATATGCGCAATCGTAGCCTGGGCTGCTGCGGCACAAAACGACCGCGTTGGCGGACTCGTGTTTGATAACAGTCGTATTACAGAAATCAAACCGCAGGCGGGTAGCCGGGGTGTCACCCGGTTACTTCACCAGATTGTCAAAATGCATAACAGTGCCGCCCCTGAAACTTATAACAGTGAACCCCTGAGCGACGCGTTGATGCGTCTTGACCGTTGTGCACATACCGGCAGTTCTATTTGTTTGTTGTCTGACTTCAGTCAGTTTGATTCAGGGCCTCATACTGCCAATCTTTTGCAGCATAATCATACTGCTGCTGTGCGCATCTATGACCCTCTCGAGGTACAACTCCCGCCACCGGCTGAATACACAATTACCGACGGTGTCACCAAGGGAAGGTTTAACAGTAGCTCCGCAAGTTCAAGGCAAAAGTATCTGCATGATTTTGAATTTCGCACAGCGCAACTGGAACGGGTATTCAGTGGTGCGGGTAGTCGTTTCACCAGTGTAAGCGTAGTCGATGATCCGCTTGAAGTTGCGGCATTTGTGATGAATTCGCTGCCGGGGAGTACCTGATGGACCCGCAGCAGCAGGCATTGCTTGAACAGTTAAAAGATGTCGCTCAGCCGGCAAACCCCGGCTGGTGGCCTCCGGCTCCGGGTTGGTGGTTGCTCTTGTTCTGTATCCTGTTGCTCGGCTTTATGTTGTATCGCTTTATAAAAGCTCATAGCGAACGCAAAAGCCGTGATAGCTGGCGCCGGTCTGCACTTGCCGAGCATCAGCGTTTGCTTGAATCGGTAGAGGACGTTGAAGATCGGGCTCAATCTGTTGCCGAACTGTCGATGTTGATGCGAAGAGTTGCATTGGCGGTAGAGCCTCGTCAACGCATCGCACCCTTAACAGATGAGCAATGGCTATTGAAACTTGATGCGATAGGCCGCACAACCGAGTACAGCAACGGTGTCGGTACGATCTTGTATCGTCACCAGTACCAACGTGCCCCGCAGCTGGATGACGATACCATGATCAATCTGTTCAACTTAACCGCTGAGACAATAAAAACTGCGTCACCGGAACTACCGCAGACTGGAGGTGCGTCAGTTGCTGCACTTTGAATGGTGGTGGATTGCAGTGGTGTTGCCGTTGCCGTTGCTGATGCGCTGGGTGTTGCCTGCTGCCAGACGCACCCAGCAGGCAGCCCTTCGAGTACCGTTTTTCGAACAACTGCAAAGCGCATCCTCTACTAAAGATGGCAGGCACAGTTCAACTTTGCGGTTGGTGTTAGCTGTGTTGATGTGGTGTCTGCTGGTGATTGCATGTATGCGGCCACAATGGCTCGGTGAACTTACCGATATACCGCTGACCGGTCGCGATCTGATGTTGGGACTGGATATCTCGCACAGTATGACTGAGAAAGATTTTGCAGTCCGTGGTCGTAGTGTTGAAAGAATGGATGCAGCCCGGATAGTGGCCAGTGAGTTTGTCGCACAACGTGAAGGCGACCGAGTCGGTTTGATTTTGTTTGGCGACAATGCGCAGGTACAGACGCCGCTTACCTATGATCTTGATACAGTGCAGCACTTCATCAATGAATCGCTGGTAGGTTTAATCGGTAAGTCGACAGCCATTGGAGATGCGATTGGACTTGCCGTGAAACGACTGAAAGAAAGGCCCGCTGAATCCAGAGTATTTATACTGCTTACTGATGGCGCTAACACAGCCGGTGCTGTTACACCGATAGAAGCCGCTAAAGTTGCGCAGCAGTTCGATATTCGAATTCACACCATCGGTGTCGGTGCTGAACAGGTTGTCGTGCGCGACCTGTTTGGTACACGGGTGGTGAACCCTTCCAAAGCGCTGGATGAAGAAACACTTCAGGAGATAGCCGACCTCACCGGAGGCAAATATTTCCGTGCACGTAACACCAAAGAAATGGTGAGTATCTATGATGAGATTAATCTTCTGGAGCCAAGCGAGATAGGCGGTTTGCAACAGCGACCCATGAGTGAGTTGTACTTCTGGCCTTTGTTTCTTGCGTTTGCTTTCAGTGTTGTTCTGGCCTGGCGGAGATACCGTGGGCTGGATTGAACCTTTTCACTTTATCCGACCGTGGCTGTTGCTGACACTGCTGCCAGCTCTTTATCTGTGGTGGCAGCTTCAACGCAGCTCAACTACTGCCAATCAGTGGGCGGATGTTGTCGATACTGAGTTACTTGATCATCTGTTGCAGGGAGAAGATGGTGTCCGTGGCCGCAGTCGATGGCATTGGTGGGTAGGTCTGGGGTGGATTGCCTGCGCCCTGGCGTTGGCAGGCCCAAGCTGGGAGCAACGAGACGTACCGACATTCAGAAGTGTTGCTGAACGGGTTATTGTGATTGATCTTTCCAAATCAATGGATGCCAAAGATATCAAACCATCGCGCTTGATAAGAGTCAGACAAAAAGTTGAAGATATTCTGGCCCGCTCAGACGCAGTTGAGCACGCTATTGTGGTTTATGCAGCTTCGCCTTTCGTTGTGTCGCCTCTAACCGATGATGCTGAAACCATCAGATCAATGTTGTCTGCCTTGAATGTCGACATTATGCCTGCACAGGGAAGCCGAACTGCTTTGGCACTCGATAAAGCACGTGAACTGTTGCAAGCGGTGCGAAGTAAACAAGGGCAGGTGCTTTTATTTACTGACAGTGTCGCCGATAGCAGTGCACTGACTGCTGCTGCGGCACTCTCGTTAGAGGGTTATTCTTTATCCGTTATTGGTGTCGGCACTGAAGACGGTGCACCGGTGCCTAATGTTCGTGCAGGTTTTTTGAAAGATCGTAGCGGCAACATTGTTATTGCTCAGCTCGATGTAGCTTCATTGAAATCACTTGCTGCCGCTGGCAGCGGAGCCTATCGGCCCATCGCTGCAGACGAGTCTGATATCGATTCTCTGCTTAGCAACTATAGCCGCACTGACGATGATGCAGACGGAGAGGTTGAAAACGACAAACAAACCATTGAAGCGTGGGTTGATCGTGGACCCTGGCTGATGCTTTTGCTCTTACCTTTAACGGCTTTTGCATTCAGAAAGGGGTGGCTATGACATTCCAGGGAATAGCAGTTGTTACTGTCGGTCTTGCGTTACACGCAGGCTTTGCAGAGGCTCTGGAGCTTGAAGAAATTTTTAAGCGTCCTGATCAGCGAGCAGTAGAGATGCTTGAGAACGGTGAGTTTGAAGCTGCGGCTGATACTTTTAAAGATCAGCAATGGCGTGGTATCAGCCGATATAGAGCCGGCCTTTATGAAGAGGCGATGAAAGATTTCGCTGCTGCAGAAGATGCGGAAGGGTTGTATAACCATGGCGTAGCAGCGGCACGTGCAGGAGACTACGATCAGTCTGTGAGTTCACTCGAAAAGGCGCTGGAGCTGGCACCGGAAGACACCAATATTGCACACAATCTCAACATCGCCCGTGAACTGAAAGACCTTGCTGAACAGCAGCAACAGGAAAACGATCAAGGAGATCAACAGCAGGAAAGCGGCGATGAACAGCAGTCTGAGCAAGATGAAAGTAGCCAGGAAGGTAGTGAGTCTGAGCAGAGCGAGTCATCCGATCAGCAGGACGACAGCCAGCAAGGCGAACAAAACGAACAAGCGGAAAGTGAATCGCCACAGTCTGGTGAGCAGGAGTCAGATGCCTCGCAGCAAAGCAACGGTGAAATGAGCGCCGATCAGAACGATCAATCTTCGCCGGAGCAGGAACAGTCAGCCGAAGACCTGCGCGAAATGATGCAACAGGAACAACAACAGGCTGAATCGGAACAGCAACCAGAGCAACAACAAGAGCAGCAGATGGCAGCATCTGCCACAGAATCAGTCAGCGAAGATGATCAGGCCACAGAACAATGGCTGCGCCGTATTCCTGATGACGCATCGCAACTGCTGCGCAACAAAATACGATTGAATCATATAATTGAATTCCCCGAAGTACGTGACATGCAGGAGCCGTGGTGAACAGTTTGCATCTTAACTCTGTTGACAGTAATTGTAAGCCGGGTCTGATTGGCAGAGCGTTGTGCGCTTTGTTATTGGTGTCGGCTTTATTAATGAGCCTGAGACTGCAGGCGGCGGAGCTTACGGCTCAACTAGACCGTACAACGGTTATTGATGGTGAGTCGGTTGTGCTGTATCTCGAAGGTACAGATATAAAACAGCTACCTGATACCTCGGCACTGAATGCCAATTTTCGCATTGTGCAATCAGGTCAGTCCAGCAGTCAGACTATAGTTAATGGCAAGAGTAGTCATAAATTAACTATCAGGCTTGAGTTGCAGCCGAAGAATCTGGGTGCCACGGTGATTCCTGCATTTACAGTGGGTGGTGTTAGTTCTGATCCCATTGCTATTGAAGTGGTAGCGCGCGGAACGCCGGGTGTAGAACCAAGAGACCAGGTATTTGCAGAACTGTCTGTGGATAACCCTGAGCCCTACGTGCAGGAACAGGTAATCTTGTCTTTAAAAGTATTTGACGATGGAAACCTTGCCAGCCTTCCTGGGCCGGAATTGACAGGTAACAGTGACTATCAGATTGTGTATCTGGGACGGGAGCGTGAACAAATTATTGATAGAGGTGGTGTGGAGTATCGGGTAAGAGCCTATCGCTATGCATTGTTTCCACAACAAAGCGGTGATATCACTATTGGTGAGATCACAATACCCGCAAGTATCAGGGACAATAGCTACGCTGGTAACCGCATTTTGTTTAACATACCGACACGGCGCATTGAAATAAAGAGTGATTCTCTTTCACTTTCGGTCAAGCCGCGTGCGGCAGCAAGTACATCCAGCTGGTGGCTGCCGGTAAAATCTCTGCAACTAAAACATAACTGGTCGGCTGATATCAGCAATGCAAAAACAGGTGAACCGTTAACCCTGACTCTGGATACGATCGCAACAGGTTCTACCTCCACTCAACTGCCAGAGATATCAATTCCTGATGTGCCCGGTATTAAAATCTATGGTGACAATCCGGAATTTGGATCGGATCTGGAGAATGGTAGTCTGAGTAGCATTCGACGTGAGAGATGGTCGGTCATTCCGAATCAGAGCGGACAACTGTTGCTGCCGGAAATAGAAGTCAAATGGTGGGACACGCAGGCAGATGTTGAACGACGTGCTGTGATACCGGCGCAACAGATAGTCACCCAGGGCAGTGCTACTGATGCTGCTGACGTTACTGCTACAGATGCCGTTAACAATACTGCCTCAGTACAAACTGATTTATCTCCACAGCCTGAAGTTTCCGACCAACAGAGTCTCGAGTCGACTGACTCTCAAGAGCAGACGCCGCAAAATTTAGCGGTGCAGGATGTCAGTCTAAACACTGATACTACTGAATTTGTGCCGCGACACTGGCTGTGGCTCGCAGTAGCGGCGGCAACTGCATGGCTTGCAACTCTGCTTGCCTGGTGGTGGTCTGTGAGAAGAGGTAAAAGGGCTGATGTTCAAAATGAAAAATCACACGACAATGGTTCGCAGCGAAGAGCCTTGAAGAGGATGCAGTCTCTTGCCCAAAGTGGTGATACATCAGCATACAGTGAAGCTGTGTTAGAGTGGGCGCAGTATCGCTGGCCGGACAATCAGGTACATAACCTTCCGGAAATTGGTAACCGGCTAGGCCACAGCCAGCTTGGTGATGCCATGCATCAACTCGATCGGCAGCGTTTTTCGGGTCATCAGGATGCCAATCCATCTGTCTCTTTAATAGATATACAGACAGCTTTCGAGGATGCACTTCAACATGAAACATCTAACAAACCAGTTCAGGATCAACATGCATTGCCACCGTTGTAGCTTGCATGCCTGAAACACAACCTGAAACATTGCTGGAGGCAAGGCAACTCAGCGTCAGTCGTGGTGAACACCAGTTGTTTGATCAGCGTTCCTTTACGGTGAGCACCGGTGAGCTGTTTCAACTGCAAGGTGATAACGGTTCAGGTAAAACCACTATGCTGCGTGCGCTGTGTACGCTGATACCGCTTGATGAGGGTGAGTTGTTGTGGCGAGGTGAAAGCCTTCCAGCGGCACGAGACAGCTACTTTGCCGCCATGGCATTTGCAGGTCACGCAGATGGACTAAAGGCCGGGCTGACACCGGTTGAGAATCTAAAGTGGAGTTTGACAGACACACCACCTGCAGAGGACGCCTGTATAGCTGCACTTCAGAGAACCGGACTCGGTAATAAAAAAGACTTGCCGTGTCGTGTGTTGTCAGCAGGGCAGCGCAGACGAGTAGTACTGGCGCGATTGTTAGTTAGCAATGCGGTGCTGTGGATACTGGACGAACCTTTAACCGCACTGGACGCCTCGGGACGTGAACTGGTGGCCACCTTAATTGAAGATCATATCACCGCCGGCGGCAGCGCAATCTACTCCACCCATCAGCCGTTGCCTCTGGCATCACGGTCTGCTGATCAGACGCTGATGTTGTCGCACTGATGTTCGAGTCGTTCGTCATTTTAATAAAAAGAGATTTAACCCTCTCTCTGCGCCGCAGTAGTGAATGGCTGAATCCGCTGGTTTTCTTTGTCATAGTGGTGACCCTGTTTCCGCTTGGTGTCGGACCGGATGCAGAGCTGCTGAGTGAAATTGCACCCGGTGTGATCTGGGTTGCAGCACTACTGGCTACCTTGCTGGCGCTCGACGGGTTGTTTCGGGACGACTACATGGATGGTTCACTCGAGCAATTGCTGCTGAGCCCGCACCCGTTGCCATTGATGGTTCTGGCCAAAACCACAGCGCACTGGCTGGTATCGGGATTACCGCTGGTGTTGCTTTCACCACTGCTGGCGCTGCTGATGCAATTACCCCTGCGTGCATTGCCAGCGCTGCTGTTGTCACTGGTGCTGGGTACTTTGTGTTTGAGCCTGATTGGCTCTATTGGTGCTGCTTTGACTGTCGGGCTCAAGCGGGGCAGTGTGTTACTGGCGCTTTTGGTGTTGCCACTCTTTATTCCGGTGCTGATCTTTGGCAGTGGCTGCGTTGTCGCAGCTGCGGGTGGCTTTGAGACAAAGGCACAGTTGTCATTGCTGGCAGGAATGTTTTTTCTGGCCCTCGCGCTCGCACCCTGGGCGGCATCCGCAGCGCTTCGTATCAGTGTGGAGGCCTGATCCGACCGACCGGTTTTACGCCGCCAGGGTGGAATTTTGTCTATAATCCTTTGTTTTAGCGCAGTGCTGGTTTGACTGTGCTTTCTGCCCATAAACTAATGTTTCGGCCTGTTGTCTCAACTGCGAGCCTTGGCCTTTTGCGGCAATTTGCAGCAGTTGTTTAACGCACAAACTCAAAACAGTGCAATCCAGGACCTCTATGTTTCGTTGGTTTCATAAACTGGCCTCGACCAGGAACTTCTATCGCCTGTCGGAGATACTCGCGCCGTGGCTGGCGGGTCTGTGCGCTATTCTGTTGGCGGTCGGGATTTTTCAGGGCCTGGTCGTGGCACCTACTGATTATGAGCAGGGCGAAAGCTATCGGATAATCTTTGTTCATGTGCCGTCTGCGTGGCTGAGTTTATTTATCTACATGGTGATGGCCTTTTGCAGTCTGTTGGTGATTGTCTGGAAAATGAAACTTGCGGATATGGTGGCCGAAGTATCAGCCGCGATCGGTGCATCATTTACTTTTCTGGCGCTGGCTACAGGGTCGCTCTGGGGCAGGCCAATGTGGGGTACCTGGTGGGAATGGGATGCACGCTTAACTTCGGAGCTTGTGCTGTTGTTTATTTATATCGGCTACATGGCGCTCAGAGCATCAATCGATAATCCTGCCACTCGTGCCCGAGCGGCGGCAATTCTGGCGCTGGTCGGGGTGGTGAATATTCCGATTATCAAATTCTCGGTTGACTGGTGGAATACGCTGCACCAGCCAGCATCCATTATGAAGTTTGATAAACCGTCAATACATTCAAGTATGTTGCAGCCACTGCTGTTGTGCGCCATTGGCTTTACGTTATTTTATTTTGTTGTCATGCTGTTAAAAACACGCACCTTGATTCTCGAACGTGAGAGTAAATCAGCGTGGGTTCAGGACAGAGTCACGGAGAACCGCTTATGATTGAATTTTTCGCTATGGGCGGCTACGCCGTCTACGTCTGGCCCTCGTTTGTGCTGACTGCGCTTGTGGTACTGGCTAATCTTTTCTTTGCCGTGCATCGGCGCAAAAAAGTGATCGCCAGATTGCAGCGCAACGCCGATCGCGAAGACCAGGTCAGCTAAAGACACTATGCATCCAAAACGAAAACAGAAACTGATACTGGTCGGACTCATGGTAGCCGCAGTGGCTGTCGCGACCGGTTTCATTTTAAGTGCTTTTAAAAGTAACATTCAGTTGTTCTTCTCACCGACAGAAGTTGCCGAAGGTATGGTGCCTGAAGGGGCGGAGTTCAAGGTCGGTGGCCTTGTTGCAGCCAATAGCGTGAAACGCATTGGTGATGGTCTGACAGTTGAATTTGAACTGACAGATAACGGCAAAACCATACCGGTTCGATACACAGGTATTCTGCCTGACCTGTTTCGTGAAGGTCAGGGCACGGTCAGTGTTGGCAAGCTCGATGAAAACGGAGTTTTCATCGCCCATAAGGTGCTTGCAAAACACGACGAAAACTATATGCCACCCGAAGTTGCTGATGCCTTGAATAAAACCAAAGCGGCACAACAGGGTAAATCACAACCCTACGGCGCTGATACGGTACAGATCCAATGATTCCAGAGATCGGACATTTCGCATTGATACTATCGCTCTGTATAGCGGTGATATTGTCTATAGTGCCAATGGTTGGCAGCTTTGTTGGACGATACAGCTGGATGGCATTGGCGCGACCGGCTTCCGGTGTACAGTTTTTTCTGATTGCGGTGTCTTATGCTGTATTGACTTATTCGTTTGTTGTCGATGACTTCTCGGTGGCTTACGTCACCAATACGTCAAATCTTTCGCAACCGATGATTTATAAAATAACCGGTGTCTGGGGTTCTCACGAAGGATCACTGCTGCTGTGGCTGCTGGTGTTAGCCGGATGGACTGCGCTGGTGAGTATCTACAGCCGTGGTATTCCGCTGTTAATGATCTCCCGGGTGCTCGCGGTACTTGGCATGATCAGCGTCGGCTTTACACTCTTTGTATTGCTAACTTCCAATCCTTTTGACCGTATGCTGCCGGCGCCGGCAGATGGTCACTCGTTAAATCCCTTGTTGCAGGATTTCGGGCTCGTGATTCATCCACCCATGTTGTACATGGGGTATGTTGGTTTTTCAGTGGCGTTTGCGTTTGCTGTTGCAGCACTGATAGGTGGCAGGCTTGATATGGCCTGGGCAAAGTGGATGCGGCCGTGGACCAATATCGCCTGGGTATTTCTGACGCTGGGTATTGGTCTCGGTAGCTGGTGGGCCTACTATGAACTTGGCTGGGGCGGATGGTGGTTCTGGGATCCGGTTGAGAATGCGTCGTTTATGCCATGGCTGGTGGGTACTGCATTAATCCATACGCTGGCAGCTACCGAAAAGCGTGGCGCGTTTAAAGCCTGGACCGTACTGCTTGCGGTGTGCGCTTTTGCACTGAGTCTGCTCGGCACCTTCATTGTGCGCTCCGGTGTGCTTACTTCTGTTCATGCTTTTGCCAACGATCCCGAACGTGGTCAGTTTATTCTGGCGTTTCTGGCGGTGGTTGTCGGAGGTTCACTGGTTCTATATGCCTGGCGTGCGCCAAGGCTTGTCAGTGATGCCAAGTACAGTCTTCAATCGCGTGAGTCGGGTTTGTTGTTTAATAATGTGGTGATGGTGGTTATCTGTGCGAGCGTTTTAATTGGTACTCTGTATCCGTTGTTTCTCGATGCGATGGGACTTGATAAATTATCTGTCGGCGCACCTTACTTTAATATTGTCTTTATACCGCTTGGTGTCATGGTGGCACTGGTTGTGGGTGTCGGTGCGTTAACACGCTGGAAGAAAGATAATATCAAAGAGATCCTGCGTCGCCTGCGCTGGGCAATGGCCGTAAGTGTTGTGGGGGCATTGGTATTGCCGTTCGCTATGGGCACGTTCAAGTTCAGTGCGGCACTGGGTATTGGTCTCGCGTTGTGGGTTACAACCACCTCTCTGCAGGGTATCTATGAAAGAGTTAAAAACCGCAAAAATAAATTCTTTTCATTGACCAAGATACCGGCGGGTTTCTGGGGCATGACACTCGGTCATATCGGTATCGCTGTGTTTGCTGTAGGCGTCAGCCTGACTTCTATTTACAGTATTGAAAAAGATCTCCGACTCGATGAAGGTGAAACAGTAAATATTGCCGGATACGATTTCACTTTTGGCGGCGTAAAAGACGTTACCGGTCCTAACTACCTTGCAGAAGAAGGCTTGTTAACAGTCACCAGAGAAGATCAGGTGATTGCTCAGCTTAGAGCACAGAAGCGCGACTACAACAGCCAGATGGGTATCATGACTGAAGCTGCCATTGATGCCGGACTGACCCGCGATCTGTTTTTTGCACTGGGTGAACAGCTCGGTTCGAATTCATGGAGTGTACGTATTTACCATAAGCCTTTTGTTCGATGGATATGGCTGGGTGCTTTATTCATGGCTTTTGGTGGCGTTATCGCGGTGATGGATAAACGTTTCCGCCGGGTGCGCAGCAAATCAAAAGACAGTGTCGCGGCCGGTGCTGCTTCGGTAGCGAAATCATGAAGTTTCTCATTCCTCTGATTTTATTTGCCGGTATGAGCGCGTTTTTACTGGTCGGGCTCGATAGAGACCCGACTTTTGTGCCGTCTCCGCTTATCGGTAAACCCGCGCCGGAATTTACCTTGCCGGTACTGGGGCAGGAGGAGCGCAATTTTTCCACCACAGATATGAAAGGCAAAGTCTGGTTGCTGAATATTTGGGCTACCTGGTGTGCCGCTTGTCGGGTTGAGCATCCGGTGCTTGTTGAGCTTGCGCGGCAAGGCATAGTTGAAATCATCGGGCTTAACTACAAAGATCAGAACGAACCCGCGATACAGTGGTTAAAGGAACTCGGTGATCCGTATATGGCAACAGCGGTTGATCAGTCTGGTCGTGTTGGTATTGACTGGGGATTTTACGGAGCACCCGAAACCTTTGTTATAGATAAGTCCGGCACAGTACGCTACAAACATATCGGACCGGTCGGGCCTGCAGATCTTCGAAATACCATCCTGCCACTGGTCGCAGAACTTGAGAGTGGCAGTTCATGAAACAATTGCTGGCTGTTGTTTTACTGATTTGGCTTACATCGCTCAATGCTTATGAAGAGCGGACGTTTGACAGTCCGCAAGATGAGGCGACGTTTAACTCTCTGGTAAAAGAGCTTCGTTGTCTGGTCTGTCAGAATCAGAATATCGCCGACTCTGACGCTGAGCTCGCAGTAGATTTGCGACGCGAAATCTATGTGATGATAAAAGGCGGAAAAACAAGGTCTGATATTCTGGATTTCATGGTCCAGCGCTACGGGGAGTTTGTCTTATACAAACCACGTTTCAGTGCCAAAACACTGGTGCTCTGGTTAGGGCCGGCATTGTTGTTGATGCTCGGCGGTTTTATTTTGTACCGCTCAACGCTTAGTCATAAAAAGCCGGCAAATAACCCGCTCGATGAAGCTACCCTGAACCGCGCGCGCAGTTTGCTTGACGAAGATTAACTGGAAAACTCTTGATCGTATTTTTTATTTCGTCCGCCGTACTGGTGGCTTTGGTGTTGCTGCTGCTTTTGCCGGTTTTTTATCGCAATGCTGACACTGCGGAGCCGAATCGCACTGACATCAATGTTGGTATCGCGAAATCACAGGCACGGGAGTTAAAACAACGGCTCGAGCGCGGTGAGATCAGTGAAGAAGATTACGCTGATGAAAAAGCCAGGCTTGAAACCGGACTGGCGCGTGATATTGAAAGCGAAGAAAAGCAGGCAACAAGTGCCAAAGGACAATGGTTGCTGTGGCCTGTGGCGATATCAATTCCTGTCGCGGCAGGTGCACTTTATCTGGCGCTGGGTACTCCCGAAGCATTCGATCCAAATTCACGAGTAGCCCCGCCGGTTGCACAACCGCAACAGCAGCAGCAAGTGCCCGACATGCAGGCGATTATCAGTCGCATTGAACAACGGCTGGAAGAACAGCCGAATGATGCGGTTGGCTGGTTTATGTTGGGCCGTGCGCATCTGTCGCTTGGGGACTATACGCAGGCCGAGGGCGCACTGCGCAGATCACTTGAACTGGATGCGAGCAATGTTGATGTCAGAATCCGTCTTGCTGATGCGATTGCATTGACTCAAGGCCGGCGTCTGGATGGTGAGCCCACTGAGATCCTGAAAGGCGTACTTGAAGATCAACCAAACCATCCGCAGGCATTGTGGCTTTATGGAACGGCTCTAAGTCAAAACGATGAGCCTGCAGAGGCGATTGTGGTATGGCAGAGACTGTTGCCGCAATTGCGCGCTGATCCGCAGGCGGTAGCGGAAATTGAAAAACTGATTGCCGATGCGAACTCGCAATTGCCTGCTGCAGAGCGGGTGGTGATCACTGAACAGGAGACAGATACAAATGCTGCCGGTGCCGGTCTTTCAGTCCAGGTTGATGTGCAGGAAGGTCTGGCAGATGATCTGTCGCCTGATACGCCAATTTTCATTTATGCCAAGGCAGCTAACGGACCGCCGATGCCGCTCGCTGTTGTGCGACTATCTCTAAGCGAGTTACCAGTCACGGTAGAGCTGACTGATCAACAGGCAATGATCGAAAGTATGACGTTAAGTTCATTTGACGAGGTTGTTGTCGGGGCAAGAATCTCTAAAACCGGAAATCCAATTGCTCAGTCAGGCGATCTTTTCAGCGAATCAGATGTTGTTCGGACAAAGGAACTCACATCAACAATGATCCTGACGATATCCGGAGTTGTGCCTTAGCCCGCTAATACATTTCGCGCATTCTTTCTTTGCAATCGTTGCACGATTGACACTTAATGCAGAATTCGTTTGAATAAAGCAGAGTAAGACCTCAGTTTGTTGTATACCATCAGCGTTGTACAAGATCCGTAATCATCGGTTTCAGCAGATTTCCTGCTAAAGTCGTCACAGTCACACTGAATTAAACATAGGGGCCATCCATGTCTGCTGCGTCACATAGTAATGATCAAGGCAGTGATCCTAATGGCTATAAGCACTGGTCATTAACCACAGATACCGACGGTATTGTCTGGCTGGCAATTGATCGAGCGGATGAGCGGGTCAACACGCTTGGTGAAGAACTGCTGGCAGAGCTTGATCAGGTGCTTGACCACCTTGCCGGAACAAAGCCGACAGGTATGGTTGTGTATTCTGCCAAGAGTGCAGGGTTCATAGCCGGTGCTGACATTCGTGAGTTTGAAGCATTCACCAGTGCCGAGTCCGTTACCGAGAAAGTCAAGCGTGGCCAGGCGGTTTTTCATAAGCTTGAAGCCTTGAAATTCACTACCGTGGCGGCGGTAGATGGCCATTGCCTGGGTGGTGGCTATGAGCTGGCTCTGGCATGTAACTATATTGTGGCAACTGAAGCCGACGATACACGCATCGGACTGCCTGAAGTTAATCTCGGTATTTTGCCCGCACTTGGTGGAATGACGCGACTGACAGAACGTGTCGGTGGCATGAAAGGCATGACTGCAATCCTGACCGGTAAAATGTACAGAGCAAAGCAGGCTCGCGGGTTGGGTATGATCGATGAAGTCGTCGGTGTACATGCCAATCTTAAATGGGCTGCCCGACGTGCGGTGCTCAAAAAGCGTAAGTTTAAAGGTGCATCTTTAACTGATCGGCTAACAAACGCAGGGCCGACACGTAATCTGCTGGCCGGCCAGATGGTCAGTAAGACTCAAAAAAAGGCCAATCCGGATCACTATCCAGGTCCGTACAAGATGATTGATCTCTGGAAAGGGCATCGCGGCGACCGTGATGAGATGTTTGCTCAGGAGGCAACACAGATTGGTCAGCTGATGGTCAGTGACGAGTCACGTGGCTTACAGCGGGTATTCCATTTGATGGAAAGGCTGAAAGGGCTAGGTAAAGACAATAGTTTCAAATGTCGGCGGGTACATGTTGTTGGCGCTGGTGTTATGGGTGGTGATATTGCGGCCTGGTGCGCATTGCGCGGTATGGAGGTGACGGTACAGGATCGCGAACTGAAATATATTGAACCCGCCATTGCACGTGCGAAGTCACTGTTTAAGAAAAAATCTCGCAGCAAGCACGAAGCTACAGCGACGATGGCACGCTTTCTACCAGATGTTAACGGCGAAGGTGTTGCCCGTGCAGATGTAATTATTGAAGCGATCTTTGAAAATAAAGAAGCAAAGCAGGAGCTCTACAAAAGCATAGAACCGCGAATGCGCGATGATGCAGTATTGGCTACCAACACTTCAGCAATACCGCTGGAGGAATTATCCACGGTATTAAAAGACCCGACCAGGCTGGTCGGTTTACACTTCTTTAACCCGGTAGCAAAGATGCCATTGGTTGAAGTTGTTTATGCAGGCAATACATCACAGCAGATGATCCAGCGCGGCAGCGCGTTCTGTGGCCAGATAAGTCGTTTCCCGTTACCGGTCAAAAGTAGCCCAGGGTTTCTGGTTAATCGTGTCCTTGCATCCTACATGCTCGAAGCGATGAACATCCACGACAGCGGTGTTGCAATGGAAGAAATCGATGCCGCGGCGACTCACTTCGGTATGCCAATGGGGCCGATTGAACTGGCTGATACTGTCGGCCTCGATATTTGTAAAAGTGTTGTCGGTACCGTTGGTGGTAAAGATATCAGCAAGGCGGTAGCGCGGCTTGACAGTATGATTGAAGCCGGAACGCTTGGTAAAAAATCCGGAGAGGGTTTTTACAAGTGGTCTAATGATAAGCCGGTCAGGGATACGCCTGAAACAATAGACAATATTGATGCACTGGCAGAACGTTTATTAAAGCCTTTCCTTGACGAATGCAAGGCCTGCAGTGCAGATGGTATTGTCGAGGATGACGACCTTCTGGATGCGGGAATTATATTTGGCACCGGGTTCGCACCATTTAGAGGTGGCCCGATGCACTACATCAAAAACAGCGCGAAGGCTTAGCACAGGATACTACTATGAATAATACAATCAGACCTGTTGCAGTTGTCGGTGGTGTGAGAATTCCATTCTGCCGCTCTAACTCTGCGTACTCGGATTTATCCAACAAAGATATGTTTGTCACCGCACTGAAGGGGTTGGTAGAAAAATTCAATCTTCAGGGTGAACAGATTGATGAAGTTCTGTCCGGCGCGGTTATCAATCACTCCAGAGAATGGAACTTTGCCAGAGAGTGTGTTTTAAGCACTGAACTTTCACCGTTATCGTCTGGTGCTACACTGCAACAGGCCTGCGGTACCAGTTTGCAGGCAGCATTGATTTCGTCAGCCAAAATTGCCACAGGTCAAATCGACTGTGCCATATCAGGTGGCGCAGATACTGTCAGCGATGTACCGATTGTTTTCGGTCAGAAGTTCGCGCGTCGGCTGGTGAGTCTCGGGCGGGCGCGCTCAATGAAGGATCGCCTCTCGATACTGAAAGGCTTCGGGCCTCGTGAACTCAAACCATTGCCACCTTCGGTTAATGAACCGCGCACATTGCTCTCCATGGGGCAGCATTGCGAAATGATGGCCAAGCAATGGGGTATCACTCGTGAGGCTCAGGATGAACTCGCCTTTCAGAGCCATAAGAATGCGGCGGCAGCGTACAACGAGGGATTTTTTGACGATCTGATAACTCCTTGTAACAAGGTACTGCGTGATAACAATATGCGCCCTGATACCTCTGTCGAAAAACTCGCGGGTTTAAAACATGCCTATGATAAATCAGACGCAGGCACTTTGACCGCAGGTAACAGCACACCACTAACGGACGGTGCTTCTACCGTACTTCTCGCAAGCGAAGAGTGGGCACGCGAGCGCGATCTGCCAATTCTTGCCTACCTGACCCATGGCCAGACATCCTCGGTTGATTTTGTGGACGGAGAAGGCTTGCTGATGGCGCCGGCTGTGGCAGTGAGTGAAATGATTGATCGAGCCGGCATTTCGCTGCAGGATTTTGATTTTTACGAAATTCATGAAGCATTCGCAGCGCAGGTATTGTCCACGCTCGCTGCCTGGGAGTCGGAAGAATACTGTACCAACCGGCTTGGCCGCAGTGGTGCGATGGGTTCGATCGATCGTAGTAAGCTCAATGTTAAGGGCAGTAGTCTTGCGGTGGGGCATCCATTCGCGGCAACCGGTGCCAGAATTGTTTCTACTCTTGGAAAAATTATTGATGAGAACAATGGCGGTCGGGGTTTGATTTCTGTCTGTACGGCCGGTGGTATGGGTGTCACAGCGATAATGGAGCGATAGATCAATTGGCCTGGTTGTGTGTGCGTTTGAGTTTATGGCTGTTAATACCTTTCGGTAGTGTAGTGCTTGCACATGAGGAAGTAGTATTTGAACAATACACTTTGCAATCCAGTGCTGAAGCTGAAGTCATCAATGACCTGATGATAGTGCATCTACAGGTTCAGCATGAAGATCGGGATGCTGCGGTTCTGGCTGAGAAAGTCAACAGTGAAATGACCTGGGCACTGGATCAGCTCAAGGCGTTTAATCTGGTTGAATCTGAAACCCGCAACTACACAACGCACCCCAGGTATGAGCAAAAACGTGTGGTTGGCTGGCGTTCGTCTCAAACGTTACTCGTAAAGGGAACAGATTTCGAGCAGGTTAAAGAGGCCCTGCAGATACTGCAAGCCAGACTGCAGATAAAGCGTATGCAGTTTCTGCCGCGTGATGAGACTCGCAAACAGATTGAAGATGGTTTAATTCAGCAAGCTCTGGCTAACTTCAGGCACCGGGCCACAATCGTTCAACAAAGCATGGGCGCTTCGAGCTATCGGGTGGTAAAAATCAATATCAACACCGGTGATCGGTCCGGGCGAGTCAGGTTGGAAACCCATACGGGGGCGTTGGCAAGATCAGTTGACACAGCACCGGCTATTGATGCAGGGCAATCGAAAGTCACTGTGGGTATCAGCGGCCAGATTCAGCTCCAGTAATGCCACCCTTGGTTTGAACAGGTGGGTGACACGCAGCTAAAATGCCAGATACTGGCGGTGATGCGGACTGTGTCGGGCGGCTAGTCGTGCGACAGGCATGCGGTGTCGTTGGCACTATGATCAGCTAACGCCAGCTGAGATAAATTAGGCGAGTTTTGTTGTTACTTTTACTATCGGGATAATGTCACATGAAAATACTGGTCGCGGTGAAGCGGGTTCTCGACTACAACGTTAAAGCACGGGTCAACGCTGAAGGTACGGGTATTGATCTCGCCAACGTTAAGATGTCGATGAATCCTTTTGACGAGATTGCAGTCGAGGAAGCGCTGCGGATCAAGGAAGCCGGTAAGGCCGACGAAGTCATCGCAGTATCGATGGGTGTCAGTCAGTCTCAGGAGACTATCCGAACCGCTCTGGCCATGGGCGCAGATCGTGGCATTCTGGTGGAAACGGAAGAAGAGCTTCAACCATTGGCGGTTGCCAAGTTGCTGGCTGCGATCGCCAAACGTGAGGAGCCGGGGCTGGTGATTGTTGGCAAGCAGGCGATAGACGACGACAGCAACCAGACCGGTCAGATGTTCGCGGCTCTGATGGACTGGCCGCAGGCTACATTCGCATCCGAGGTGGAAATCGACGCTGACAAAATCAAAGTTACCCGTGAAGTAGACGGCGGACTGGAGTCCATCAATGTATCATTACCTGCATTGATTACGACGGACCTGCGGCTTAATGAACCACGTTATGCGAAGCTTCCAAACATTATGAAGGCGAAGAAAAAGCCGCTTGATACGCTCAGTCCTGCAGAGCTTGAAGTCGATATAACATCACGCCTTAAAGTTGTTAAGGTAGAAGAGCCTGAGCAGCGTAAGGCCGGTGAGATAGTAGGGTCGGTTGCAGACCTTGTAGATAAACTTAAAAACGAAGCGAAGGTGATTTAAAAATGACTACATTAGTAATTGCAGATCACGATAACAGTGAATTAAAGCCTTCGACTCTTAATGTTGTTGCTGCGGCGGAAAAGCTTGGTGGCGATATCGTTATGCTTGTCGCAGGTGAAGGTTGCGGTGCTGTTGCCGAAGCTGCCTCGAAGGTTGCAGGTGTCAGTAAAGTACTGCAGTGCGATGATGCAGCCTATGCAAATCAACTGGCGGAGAACCTGACACCACTTGCTGTAGGTCTGGCAGGAGACTACTCGCATATGATGTTTTCCAACACTGCCAGTGGCAAGAATGTTATGCCTCGCGTTGCGGCAAAGCTTGATGTGGCAGGGATTTCAGACATTACAGAAGTTGTCAGTGCTGACACCTATATACGTCCTATCTATGCGGGTAATGCAATGATGACTGTGCAAAGTTCAGACAGTTGTCAGCTGATTACTGTGCGTGCCACGGCCTTTGATCCTGTTGCTGCTGAAGGTGGTTCAGCTGCAGTCGAATCTATTGATGCGGTCGGTGCAAGTGACAAGGTGAGCTGGGTCGGGCAGGAGCTTACCAAGTCGGATCGTCCTGAGCTTACCAGCGCATCGGTTGTAGTTTCCGGTGGTCGTGGAATGCAGAACGGAGAGAACTTTGCGATGCTGGAATCGGTAGCAGAGAAACTCAATGCCGCTGTTGGTGCTTCGCGTGCTGCGGTAGATGCAGGATTTGTCCCGAATGATTATCAGGTCGGACAAACAGGTAAAGTTGTCGCACCGGATCTCTATATAGCTGTTGGTATCTCCGGCGCTATTCAGCACCTGGCAGGTATGAAGGACAGTAAAGTCATTGTTGCAATCAACAAAGACGAGGAAGCACCTATCTTTCAGGTTGCAGACTATGGACTGGTTGCTGATTTGTTTGATGCGGTTCCAGAGCTTGATGCCGCTCTGGGTGCGGGCTAGGCGAACCAGACGGTACGTACACATGCTTAGACGCTGGCTAGCCTGGCGTCTAAGTACCGCTGCCGTTCACACTCCGTAGTTTTGTACCGGATAATCAATGAGGCGCCGGGATCCCGGGTGGGGTGCTGGCAGCTAGCCTCCGTTTAGTCAGTTCGCCTCCCGGTGCCCGGGTCAAAGATGCGCCGGCCCCGGCGTCCGGTTGATTACATGCAGTATAAAGAGAGCAGCACGTCGTTCTTTTTGCATAGTATGATAACTATTAACGGCAACTAAGCGGCCATTCAGCGAGAGATACCATGTCCTACACTGCACCCACCAAACAAATGCTATTTCTGCTCAACCATGTGGTTGGCATGAATGAGGTCGCGGCACTGCCGGGCTATGATGAAGCAACGCCCGATATAGTTAGCGCGATTCTGGAAGAAGCGGGAAAGTTCGCCAGTGAAGTGCTGGCGCCTCTTAACTGGGATGGCGATCAGCAGGGCGCAAAATGGTCTGAAGAGGGCGTGACAACACCTGACGGCTGGAAGGAAGCTTATCAACAGTTTGCGGAAGCCGGATGGAACGGCCTGGCGTTTAACCCTGAGTTCGGCGGCCAGGGCATGCCGGGTCTGCTGTCTGCTGCGGTGCAGGAGATGTGGCACAGCTCAAATATGGCGTTCGGTTTGTGTCCGTTACTGACGCAAGGTGCAGTTCACGCGATTGAATCACATGCATCTGATGACCTGAAGCAGCTATATCTCGAGAAGATGATCACCGGTGTCTGGACCGGCACGATGAATCTGACTGAACCACAGGCAGGCTCTGATCTCGCTGCCGTGCGCGCCACAGCCGAACCTGAAAACGGTCACTACCGGATCAAGGGCCAAAAGATCTTTATCACCTATGGTGATCACGATATGACAGAAAACACCATTCACCTGGTGCTGGCGCGCACACCTGATGCGCCAGCCGGTGTTAAAGGAATTTCGCTGTTTATCGTGCCGAAGTATCTGTTGAATGATGATGGTACGCCGGGTGAACGTAATGATGCGCGCTGCGTATCTATAGAGCACAAGCTTGGAATACATGCGAGTCCAACTTGCGTCATGTCTTTTGGTGATAAAGACGGCGCAGTCGGCTATCTGGTAGGCGAAGAAAATCGCGGCCTGATGTATATGTTCACGATGATGAATGAGGCTCGCCTGGCAGTGGGTATAGAAGGTTACGCAGTCGCAGAAATGTCCTATCAGCGTGCACTTGCCTTTGCGCGTGATCGAAAGCAGGGGCCAGTGTTACTGGGTAAAGACACTGATGTTGCCGGTATTGTCAATCACCCGGATGTACGACGCATGTTGTTGACCATACGTTCTCAGGTGGACGCAGCGCGGGTACTGGCTTATGACTGTGCGGCGGCTTTTGACTTTGCGGCTCGTCATCCGGATGATGACACCCGCGCGCGTTTTCAACGTCGTGGAGAACTTCTTACACCAATCGTCAAAGGCTGGTCTACCGAGGTAGGGGTGGAGCTTTGTTCACTGGGTGTGCAGATACATGGTGGTATGGGTTTCATCGAAGAAACCGGTGCTGCGCAGCACCTGCGTGATGCTCGAATTACGCCAATCTATGAAGGTACAACCGGTATACAGGCGAACGATTTGCTCGGGCGTAAAACGCTGCATGATGGCGGCAAGGGAATTGATGAGTTGTTGGAAGATATGCGCAACACTCGTGAAGCACTGCAAAGCTCTTCTATTGCAGCAGCGTCAAAGGCAAAAGCTGCACTGGGAGATGCAATAGAGATGATCACATCTGTCAGTCAAAAGTTACTGGCAGAAGAAAACCCGGCGGTTGCTGCATCTGCTGCCACGGATTATCTAATGATGATGGGTTACGCCACAGGAAGCTGGGCAATGTCCAGGGTTGTGCTCGCGACTGAACATAGCGATGACACAGGCTTTGCTGCATTGCAGCTTGCGATTGCCGGTTTTTACTTCGATAAAATAGCGCCGCATGCGAGAGCACACTTTTTAGCGATTGAAAACAGTGCCGCCGACTACTACGAAATTGATCAGGCGGTCCTCTAGTCAATTTAATACTTTGTTCTGAGTAATTCCCACAGCGGTTCCCGGGAGTTCCGATATACCTCTTCAACCTGAAGAGCGTCAATTCAACGTCGGCCAGAGTGATTCTGGCCAATCCACTGACGTTATTGCCTGAAACTCTCTATGAAGCAGTTCATTTTTCGGCGTTGTAGTGGAATATTCTTTGCACCAGTCGACAGACTTACACTCTGCTCGACGGAATCTGAATGAAAGGTATTATTCTCGCTGGTGGCTCTGGCACACGTTTGTACCCTATAACTCAAGTGATGTCCAAACAGCTTCTGCCTGTCTATGACAAGCCGATGATCTTCTACCCGTTGTCGACACTTATGCTGATGGGTATCCGCCAGATTGCAATTATCTCCACACCGGAAGATATTGGTCGATTTGAACATCTACTCGGTGACGGAAGTCAGTTCGGTATTGAGTTGGAATATATCATTCAACCGAGCCCGGATGGATTGGCGCAGGCATTTGTGCTGGGCGAGTCCTTTATTGGTGACGATAATTGCTGCCTGATACTGGGTGACAATATCTACTATGGCGCAGGTCTGGAACGAATTCTGGAAAATGCCGCGATCTCGCTGAATGGTTCCACTGTATTTGCCTACCGGGTAGCCGACCCGGAACGCTATGGCGTGGTTGAATTCGATGCCGCCAGGAGAGTGTTGTCTCTTGAAGAAAAACCTGAGAAACCAAAGTCACATTACGCGGTGACCGGTTTGTATATCTACGATAACTCTGTGGTTGAAAAGGCTAAAGCGCTTAAGCCATCAGCGCGTGGTGAATACGAAATAACTGACCTGAATAATATCTATCTGGAACAGGGATTACTAAATGTTGAGTTGCTTGGTCGAGGCCATGCGTGGCTTGATACGGGCACGCATGCCTCTCTGCATGAAGCAGCTGCCTACGTTGAGACTATAGAGGCGCGTCAGGGACTGAAGGTTTGTGTACCTGAAGAAATAGCATGGAACAAAGGTTGGATAGATACTAAAACTTTAAGTATTAGTGCTGAACAATATGGGAAAAGTACTTATGGAAATTACCTGAAAGCGCTTGTTAGGGAACGAGAAACTTTGCCACTTATTGAGTCTCGGATAAAAGTTGCCTGACTTTGGCATCATTGTGAAATTAAATGAACTACTTGTTTATGAGTCACGGAATTCCATATAGTGAAAAATAAAAAGAAAGGCGTTGAGTCGAAGGCACGCGAAATATTTGACTCCCTGTTCAATGAAAACACGCTTGTGCAACCTTCAACACATTCTTTTTTGGGTAATGTTGATTCTCTTGATAAACGACGACTGTCAGGTTGGATTATTGATAGTAACAATACAGATGCTCAGATACAGTTCGAAGTGTATGCTTCAAGTGAAAAGGTAGGTGAGGGTGTCGCTGATATATACAGGGAAGATTTAGAAAAAATCGGCTACGGTGATGGCAGGCACGGATTTTCAGTTGATTTGAGCAGCAAAGTATACTCGCAGTCCGTCGCTAATATTATTCTTCGCGAACAACACACAGGTGTTTTGATATCAACCAACGCGTTTAGTATGAAAATATCCGTTGAGTGTGTGGCTGAGATTATTGGAATTAATGGTCGTGTGCTAAGTGCGCGGCTTTCGAATACAAATAAATTAAAGGAATCGCCACAGAGTATCGAGCTACTGGTAGACAATAGTACGCGTTTGCCGTGTTCTGTGAGTAATGTGGTTAACCAGGTTGCGATATGCGAGTGTCAGTTGCCTGAAACTCTGTTCGATGGGGTGCCTCATGCATTTGAGATAGTCGCTAACGATCTAAATTTGTCCAGTACTGCGTATGTTGATCTGCTGCATTCTATAACAACTCGAGATGAACATTTGACAGATAGTATGACGTCTAATGGCTATCCCGGTTTGTCACGGAATGCTTCGTATCGTTACGAATCACTTCACAACCATTTAACCCAGTTTATGGAAGATGGAATGGTTAGTGGTGTTGAACTGGCTACTTTGTGCCAAGCACATACTGAGGTGTTGAAGGGATTTCATAATCGTAAATCTTATGCTCAACTCAAATTGCCGGAGGTTGCTTATCCGGATGTCTCGATTATTATTCCAGCAAGGGACAAATTTCCAATAACTTACCATTGTCTTGCTTCACTGATACTGGCACAGAATAAAGCAACTTATGAGGTGATTCTTGCAGATGATCAATCTTCGGATGAAACGACCGCTGCCGAGGAAATTATCGAAAACTTGAGAGTGGTTCGTAATGAACATAATCTCGGTTTTGTAAAAACAAACAACAAAGCAGTAAAACAGGCAAAAGGTCGATATATCTGTTTGCTGAACAATGATACAGAAGTGACGTCAGGCTGGATAGACGAAGCTCTTAGTATGTTTGAAATTATGAACAACGTCGGTGCAGTAGGTTGTAAGCTTGTCTATCCTGATGGAAAGCTTCAGGAGGCGGGCGGTATTGTCTGGGGATCCGGTGTACCTTGGAACTATGGTAAAAATAAAAATGCTTCGCATCCGAGCTTTAACTACACTCGTGATGCTGACTACCTGTCTGCCGCTGCGCTATTTATACAAAAGGCTGTCTGGGAAGAAGTAAATGGCTTCAGTGATGAGTACGCTCCAGCTTATTACGAGGATACTGATCTCGCCTTTAAGATTCGAAAAGCTGGATATAGAACAGTCTATTGTCCGACTTCCGAGGTGGTACATTTTGAAGGTAAGAGTAATGGTACCAGTACTAAAACTGGTTTAAAAAAGTATCAGGAAATAAATAGCACGACCTTTCGGGAAAAATGGTTTCAAGAATATAAAAATAACGCAAAAGAAGGATTAAATCCTCACTTGGAAGTTGATCGTGGTAACAACTTCAGGATACTTGTTCTGGATGCTAGTACACCGAGCCTAAATACTGACGCTGGAAGTTATGCAGCGATTCAGGAAATGAAGCTCATGATGGAGCTTGGCTGTAAGCTTACCTTTATTCCTGTAAATTTTGCCCATATGGGTGTGCATACTAAATTCTTGCAGAAACTCGGTATAGAAGCAGTTTATTATCCATTTTTTCAGACGATGGAGCAGTTTTTAATGATGCGGGGCAAGGAGTTCGATGCTGTGTATGTAACGAGATACGGTGTAGCTTCTGAATACTTAGAACTAATAGAAAAATATACCACAGCGAAAGTTATTTTTAATAACGCAGATTTACATTTTTTAAGAGAGTTGAGAGAACAGTTACAATCTCCCGATATGGATTTTTCTGGTCCATTGGAAACGCGTGAAAAAGAGCTTGAGGTTATAGAAAAATCAGATGTCACCATATGTTATACCGATGCTGAAAGAGCGGTTATTACCTCCCATGTAATGAAGGAAAGTAATATTCTACGTTGCCCCTGGGTAGTTCAGTCAAAAAGTGTAATCAGTCCATTTGCAGAACGAGACGGTATTGCATTTCTTGGCGGATATGGGCACAAGCCAAATGTTGAGGCGGTAGACTTTTTTTGCAGACAAGTAATGCCAGTGTTGGTTGAAAAGATGCCTGAGGTAATATTCCGTATTTACGGCAGTAAAATACCGGATGAATTTAAAATTTATGAGTCGAATAATATAGAAGTTGTCGGGTTTGTGGAAAATGTAGATGAAGTATATCAAAAATCAAAGGTATTCGTATCTCCATTACTTTCAGGAGCGGGACTAAAAGGTAAGGTAATCGATTGTATGGCTTCCGGATTACCTTCGGTAATGACCTCTATATCAGCGGAGGGAACAGGGCTTGTTCATTCGCAAAACACTTATATTGCAGAGTCAGTAAGCGACTGGTGTGAATATATAAATTTGTTGTATCAAAATGAAGATGTATGGAACCAAATATCTAAAAATTCAAGGCAAGTAGCAGAATCTCTGTTTTCTCCTGATGAAGGAATAAGAGGTATGCGCAAGATTTTGTCAAAAGTGGAGATCTACTCAGATGAACAGTCACTGGGGCGATTCAAAGGGTTCCTACGATGAGTCAATTACTTTCTATTTTAGTAGTATTGAAATCCTGCTCTATTGATTTTTGGAATATTATGCCAGCGGCTATTGATTTTGACTTAAGATCAATGATGGTTTCAATCGGAATACTCCCGACTATGACTTTCATGGTTGTTTAAAAAGAAACTTATCAAGAGAAATTAACATGTCAGCTGAAAAAATACAGATACCCGAAAACTCCTGTGCGTACGAGGAATATGATCCAATATCACTCACACCTGCTAATGACAAAACCTATATCCGTTTAATGGAACTTGGTTGGGATAAAGAACAGTTTGCAGATAAAAGCGTTCTCGATATTGGTGGTAACTCTGGAATTTTATCACTCTACGCTTATAATCTTGGAGCAAAAAATATACAGTATGTTGACGTTCAGGAACCACTGGTTGATTTCTTCCAATCAGTAGTAGAAAAACATGAGCTGCCAATTGATGTTGTTAAAAAGGGATTCCTGGAACTTGACCCGAAAATAGATTCTAAAGATGTGGTGCTTTGCATGGAAGTGCTGCATTGGTTAGTTGATCAAGGTACTACTGTGACTGACTCTGTAAAAAAATTAGCTGATCTAACTAATGAAACATTATATCTTGAAACTCCCTGGGATATAAGCGAGCCGTCTATTGCACATAAAGGCGTAGTACTTGAAGAGCACTATAATATGGAGTTAATTCTCCGAGAATTACAAGCGCACTTTATGTCGGTGGAAATGATCAGATTTATGACCTACTTTGGTAAAATGAAAGAC
>CAZKAQ010000035.1:0-32507 GCA_964550655.1 uncultured Granulosicoccaceae bacterium | reverse complement strand
TTAGGAGGCAGGCATCTCGTCATGCTCCGGCACCCGATCAGTAACCTCAAACCAGTTAGCCTTTGAGCCGACATAAATATTTGCCTTCGGCTTTATACCCGGATCATCGTCCAGAGAACCGGCCGGAACATTTATCATAGGTGCGTTGCTGGCTTGCCTGGGTACAGATGAACCGCATCTTTTGCAAAAGCTGTTTCCAAACCGTTCTGCCTCCGGCAGATCATAAACCACCACCTGATCCTTACCTTCGAGCCAGTCAAAGTCTTCCGGTGCAACGAAGACATTGCTTGCATGCGCTGCACCCTTAACTTTCCGGCAGCGGGTACAGTGACATTGCATCATCAGTTTTGCACTGCCTTTTGCAAATCGAAATGTCACATCACCACAAAGACAACTACCACCAACGTGATCTTCATGCCGATTGCTGCGATCCTCCTGCTCTACTGTGACCAGACCTGCTTCGTAAGGCAAATCTGCGCCATAGGAATCGAGCTGTGGTAAATCATCTGTGATCTGATGCCAGTCAGCCTGGGAACTTGCAAAGATGTGTTTTTCAGGACGAATACTGACATCGTCATCCAGGCCACCGGCGGCGACAAAGTTATACTCCGCTCCTTCGACCTGCTCCGGCAGTACCGAGCCACACTGACCGCAAAAGCAGCGCTCAAAACCTGGCGATGACTCATAGTTCACTACCAGATCTTTCCCCTCTGTGAACTCGACTTGCCGGGTCCTTAGATAGCTACCGAACATAGCACCGTGGACTTTACGGCACATGGAACAGTGACAGTGGGTAAAATTCTCGAGCGGTTCGGAAATTTTGTAGCTAACTCCGCCGCATAAGCAGGATCCTTTTAGCATACTGGTCTCACCTTCTGACATGTATTGCCGATCATAATCCACTGGCCGTCAATAAGCTATTCGAAAATTACCTGACAGCAGTTATACGGAATTACTTCACTCCTGTTCATCTAAAATAACAGGAATAAGCCAGGCAATGATCGCTGCGACCGATAACAGGAAATAATTTCCCTAACCGACTACACTGAACATTGCGAATAATGGTCGGCACCTATGCGAAAAGTACTACTCAACAAAGAACCGGTTGAGCTTTTTAAACTGCTAAAGTTTGAAGGTCTGACACAAAGCGGCGGAGAAGCAAAAATGATGATCGAACAGGAGATGGTGTACGTCAACGGAGAAATAGAAACCCGCAAGCGAAAAAAAATAGTGGCAGGAGACGTTATCAGGTTTGGTGATGAAGAGTTCACCACCGAAATTTAAAACTCCAGCCTGATCATGCCAGCGCGGATTTAATGAGCGCGGATTTAATAACAGTCAGTCTAATAATCCATCGGTGGTGGTGCGACGCGCAGAATCTCTTCCATGGTAGTTACACCGGCTGCCACCTTACGCGCTCCACTGACTCTTAGCGGTTCCATACCGTCTTTAATCGCCTGCTCACGTAGTAAGCCGATATCGCAATCCGGCAGAATCATCTTTTTAACACCATGGGTCATCTGCATGATTTCATAAAGACCGATTCGACCTTTGTAACCTGTGTCACGGCATACATCACAACCACCTTTATCGTGTACCAGATCCGGAGAAGGTATGTCGCAAGGTGTAACCATCGCATGCCAGTCATCAGCATTAACCTGGGTTGTCTGTGCACAGTTCGGACAGAGCGTACGCACCAGTCTTTGAGCAATAACGCCAACCAATGTGTTGCGCAACAAGTAGTAAGGTATACCAAGTTCCAGAAGCCGGGTAATTGCCGCAGGTGCGTCGTTGGTGTGCAGTGTACTAATGACAAGATGCCCTGTAAGCGCTGCCTGTATGGCCATTTGTGCGGTTTCTACATCACGTATTTCACCGATCATGATGATATCCGGATCCTGTCTTAACAGTGTTCTGACACCGGTAGCAAAATCCAGATCAATATTTGACTGCACTTGCATCTGATTAAATGCCGGCACGATTAACTCTATCGGATCCTCAACAGTACAGAGGTTAACCTGCGGTGTTGCAAGTTCCTGCAGGCTTGTATAAAGCGTGGTGGTTTTACCGGAACCGGTTGGCCCGGTGACCAGAATAATACCGTGTGGTCTGGCCAGCATGTCCTCCCATATCTGTTGTTCTTCAGAGTTAAAACCCAGATCTACCGGCTTCTTCACTAACACATCCGGATCAAAAACTCGCATAACGAGCTTTTCACCAAATGCAGTAGGCATAGTCGACAGACGAAGTTCTACTTCCCGTCCTTCTTCGTTACGGGTCTTGAGCCTGCCATCCTGCGGACGACGTTTTTCAGCTACATCCATTCGACCCAAAATTTTGATACGACTGGTGATCGCGGCCATGACAGTCGCCGGCACTTCATAGACCTGATGCAACACACCATCTATTCGAAAACGTACATTACTGTTTTCGCGACCAGGCTCCAGATGAATATCACTGGCACGCTGCTCAAAAGCATACTGCAGGAGCCAGTCAACGATGTTAACCACATGCTGATCATCGACGTCGAGCTTCCCGCTTCTGCCGAGCTCCATCATCTGCTCGAGATTTTGCACACCGCTGGCAGGCGTTTGTGCATTCTGATCTTTCTTGGCACCAAGTACTGATTTCGAGACCGTATAAAATTCGTGCAGATAGCGTTTTATGTCTGCCGCTGACAACAGCACTTTGACAATATCTTTTTGCAGTACTTTGGAAAGTTCAAGCTGCCAGCTTTCATCAAACGGTTCGCTGGTACCAATCACTACACTCGTCGGCGTGACTTCAAGAGCGATTATCTGAAAGCGTTTCGCATACGCCACAGACATAACTGATGTTACTGCCTGCACATCAGTATTTAACGGATCAATTTTTCTTACCGGCACACCGGTTTTAGTCGACAACCAATCCATCAACACATTGATGGTCAGTTTTCGACCGGGTTCCAGCTGATTGTCCCAGCCGCTATCGGCTATGATTTGCAGAGCATCCTTGTTGGCTTCGCCTGCATCGGTTCGTACACTGGTTAGTATCTGATGATTCTCAAGAGAGATCAGTCCATCATTCAGCAAGCCATCCAGCAGCGGCGCCAGCAGGAGTTTACCGGTCAAAGGGTCGGCATAGCCTGAACCCTGTGACGAGTTGTCGTCAATAAACAGTGCGCCGTTCATACTCATTTCTAAATCTGCCTGGTGTCAAAACAAAAATCGAATGACAAATACCCACCGCTCCGGCGATCCGGTTACTACCGACATCGACCCGGAGCAGGGAAATTCTGCCAACAACGTCACTGTTTTTTTACCCTGCCGGTCTCGTGCGACGATGTCCTATACCTGCTTTGCACAGACCACACCGGTGTTACAATCCTTGCGACTACCTGAAATACTGAATAAGCAATGGCAGACAAAGCGACCATCTACCACAATGCACGCTGCTCCAAGAGTCGAGCCGTGCTTGACTATCTGCAGCAAACTGGCAGGCAGGTAGAAATAGTTGAATACCTGAAAAATCCTCCGGACAGACAGGCTCTGGTTGATATTCTCAACGAGCTTCAACTCCGACCGCGAGAGCTGATTCGACAAGGAGAGGCAATCTACAAAGAACTCAATCTCCAAAATGATGCGCTGTCCGATGAACAACTGATTAGCATTATGGTTGAACATCCAATTCTGATAGAGAGGCCGATTGTGAGATTTAATGGTGAAGCAGCTATCGGCAGGCCGCTGGACAACGTGATTAACCTGTTGGATGAGTAAACAAAGTTGATGAAAACTATAGTTGTTCTTTACTACAGTCGCGATGGCAGTACCCGTCGCATGGCCAACCAGATTGGCAGAGGGGTCGCCTCGGTTGAAGGCTGTGAAGCAATGATCAGAACAGTGGCAGAAATCCCGCAAGCCGGCTCGCAATCAGTCACTGAAAAAATTGATTCTCCACTCATCACTAAAGATGAGCTTCGCAATGCAAGTGGTTTGATCGTTGGTAGTCCAACACGCTTTGGCAATATGGCCGCACCGCTTAAATATTTTTTTGACTCTACTTCGGATATCTGGCTCGCAGGTGAACTCACTGACAAGCCAGGTGCGGTATTCACTTCATCATCATCTATGCATGGCGGGCAGGAAAGTACACTATTTACCATGATGCTGCCACTGCTACACCACGGCATGCTGATAGTTGGACTACCGTATACAGAGGCATCATTATCTAAAACTACACAGGGCGGCACCCCTTACGGTGCAAGCCATGTTAGCGGTGAAGGTGCTAACACTACTCTGGAGCAACATGAAAAAGCGTTGTGTACTGCACTCGGCAAAAGAGTCGCCTCTATCGCTGCAAAACTCTGAAGCGCTAATGACCAATAACAATCGTATAAAACTCACCCGGGTGCTGGCACTTGCGGGCTACTTTGGGACCATGGCTTTTCTGATGTTGTGGATTATCAAAATATCTCCTCCGCAAGTACCTAAAAGCATTGCGTTGGCAATTGGGCTGCTACCACTGCTATTGCCTCTGCGAGGTATTCTGCACGGTCGTGTATATACACATTCGTGGGCGGGATTTCTGGCACTGCCCTACTTTGCATTCGGTGTAGATGCCGCAATTCACAGAACAGAGAAACCGTGGCTCGGCATGGTACTTATTATTCTGAGCACGATCTGGTTTTTTGCCAGCGCTTACTATTCAAAATACAAAAAAATTGAAGCTGCAACGGACACGCTAACGAAGTAGTCAGCGCCGTACAGATCAACCGTTATCAATCGACAGGCACGATTTTAAAAAAGGAATGGTGATACGCGCGCGCCCTGCAGCCAATGATTCACGATCAAGCAGCGCCACAGTCTGCAGCAAACTGCCGAGATCACGGCTGTGCCGTTTTAAAAGATAATCAACTGTTTCATCCGGCATCTGCAAACCTTTATCGTTGACGGCAAGCAAAAAAGCCTCTCGCATATCGGCATCACTGAGCGTGACTATTTTTATCACCGGACCCCAGCCGAGGCGTGAAGTCAGATCAGCTAATTGCCAACCGGCAGACACAGGGGCTGCAGATGCACTGAACAGTATCTTGCCTGATTGCTCACGACTGAAATTTATCAAATTAAACAGCGCCAGCTCCCAGTCTTTATTACCTGCGACCGCATCGATATCATCGATGGCGAGAAGTGAATACCCGTCAAGTGACTCCAGTAGGTCGGGTGACAGAGATTGTTCTTTCAGGGAAACATAAAAAGAACGCAGACCAAGTGCGATAAATTCATTGTGCGCTGCAAGCAACAAATGTGTTTTACCGCTTTGTGGCATACCCCAAAAATAAAGCTGGCTTGCATCAGGAGTTTCAGCAAGACGCTGCACCATCGCAAGCGCAAGGCTGTTTTCACCTGCGAAAAAGTTATCGCAGGTCGGTAGTACCGATGGCGACAGAGGAAGCGGCAGCTGCCGGTTATCGACCATGCAGGCTGATATCGCTGTGTAATTGCATAAGCAGACTATCGAGCCAGATAACGGAAGCTAAGGCCCTGACCGACTTGATCATCATTTATCGGCTGGAAGCTGTTACTCGCCGATAGCGAGTTGCGAACTCTCTGTGCGGCCTGTTCGCTGGCGCGAAAAACAATCGAATTGAACTCGAGCGATTCGGTCATCACTTCGGTGTCCAGCTGACGTAGTTGTGCAAGGACATTGTCATAGTCTGTAAGCGAACGGATGTTCTCCACTCTGATTACAACTCCCGCACGCTCAAAGCTGTCGACTGATGTATCGCCAGACAGGTAACCGTTACCCGGGCCTATCTGAGTCATTGCAGCAACCAGTGCTTCATCGAGTGTCATGGTGGTTAAACTAAACGTGCGGGTTTGTTGTTCCTGAAGCGGAGATTCCGCGGTACTAATTTCCTGACCCGTATTTGCAAGACCTGTAAAGCTCCAGTCTGACTGCCATGTGGTTGGCGATAACCGGTAAATTGCACCGGTAAGCAGTTCGTTACCTGCATAACGTGCGATAAAGGCATTGATACGCTCTGCATCTGCGTTAAAGATGTCCGATGCACTGATCAGGGTAAGATCCTCAGGTGTGATCTCGGGAAACTGCAATTGTAGATTATTAGCCGCTGCGAGTTCGGTTGCGCGTTGCTGAAATCTGCGACCACGATCTCCACCAATAATAAACTGGTTACCCTGCTGCTCCACCGCCACCAGTGCGATAACCGGTGCGATAACCGGCGCGGGCGGCTCTTCGGCTACCGGTATCAGTTGCTGTTGAATGATTGCCGCCAGATCAGTCGGAAAAGTAACGGCGATTACAGCAGCTGGTGCCGTGCCGTTGCGCACGCTCCTGGTGGCAAGGCGGATATCGTCCTGGCCAGGTACAACACTGCGATAACGGAACCTCTGCACGTACAGGGAGGGATCTTGCATCAGCTCCTCCCGTTGCGCAGGTTCCACCCTGACGCGGGTCTCGACCTGGCGACGCAAGACCCGGTCAAAAGCCAGAAGATAGGCGCTGTTTCTTTCGCTGCGACCCTGATCAGCAACCCGCACTTCAACCGTGAAATCGTTGACTGACTGGGCTCGAACCTGCGTGCTCTGAACCACCAGCAGGCTGGTCGTCAGGCCTGCTAAAAAAAACATCGCCAATAGCCGGCTGGACAATCCGCTGGACAATCCACTGATCAGGCATCGGCACAGGATCAATACAGAGGCTTGCATAACTCACCTTGAAAAGATTTAGCCAAGAATTGTAACCCAGTCACTCGCCACATAGTAAAATCAAGCCCCAGTTCCTTCCCGGATTTCAATCCTATGTCAGAAAACCACCCGACAGATTCCGAAACCAGCCTCAAGTCCGGGCTGAGTTACCGGGACGCAGGTGTTGATATCGATGCAGGCAACCAATTGGTCGAATCGATAAAGCCAGACATCAAACGCACGCACCGATCGGGCGTACTGGGTGGAATCGGCGGCTTTGGCGGGCTGTTCGAGTTGCCTGCAGGCGACTACAAAGAGCCAGTACTGGTGTCCGGTGCGGATGGTGTTGGTACCAAACTGATGCTCGCAAACCAGCTCGACAATCACAGCGGCATTGGTATTGACCTGGTGGCAATGTGCGTCAACGACATCATCGTCTGCGGTGCTGAGCCGTTGTTCTTCCTCGACTACTATGCCTGCGGTAAGCTAGATGTGCAGAAATCAAAACAGATCATCGCAGGCATTGCAGACGGTTGCGTACAGGCGGGGGCCGCTTTAACCGGTGGTGAGACCGCCGAGATGCCCGGCATGTACGACAGTGATGACTACGACCTCGCAGGATTCGCAGTCGGTATAGTCGAAAAGAAAAATATACTCGACAAAGCCAATGTGGCACCGGGCGACAGCATCATTGGACTGGCCTCTTCAGGCTTCCATTCAAACGGCTATTCACTGATTCGCAAAGTCATCACTGACAGCAAGGCCGACATTCATACATCACTTGAAGGTAAACCAATCGCATCACTCCTGATGCAACCAACTCGCATCTATGTCAAACCACTACTGCAGCTCTTAAACGATGTCACGGTTAATGCGCTTGCGCATATTACCGGTGGCGGCCTTACCGAAAACATTCCAAGATCACTACCGCAACACACAAAGGCAAGCCTGGTTCAAAACAGCTGGCAGCAGTCGGAGATATTTAACTGGTTACAACAACACGGCAATATCTCTGACGATGAAATGCACCGCACATTCAACTGCGGCATCGGTATGGTGGTTATCGTACCAGCGGAGCAGGAGCAGACAGCCCTCGACTCACTCAAATCAAGTGGCGAGCAGGCATTCGTGATTGGCCAGGTTACAGAACACAGTGCTGCTGTCGCCTGTGTGCACTGGAACTGATGACCGCAAAAATCACAATCCTTATATCAGGCCGTGGTTCCAATATGCAGTCAATCCACAAAGCCTGCTGTGATGGAACCCTGGATGCCAGTGTTACTCATGTAATCAGTAATGAAGCTAATGCCGGCGGACTTGAATATGCAGCGCAGCAAGGCATCAAAACATCAGTTGTCAGTCATCGCGAGTTTACGCAGCGTACGGATTTTGACAACGCGCTGATAAACACAATCGATCAGCATGGCAGTCCGGATTTAATTCTGCTTGCAGGCTTTATGCGACGCCTGACCGCCACTTTTACCCGGCGATTTGAAAGCATGTTGATCAACATTCATCCTTCACTACTGCCCAGACATCCGGGTCTTGATACCCATGCAAAAGCGCTACAGAGCGGCGATAAATGGCACGGCTGCAGTGTGCACTTTGTCAACGAGGCACTTGATGGAGGCCCTCTGATTGCCAGAGGTATTGTGCCGGTACTCGACGGCGACACCGAATCAACGCTCGCCGCTCGGGTACTGAGCACAGAGCATCTGTTGTTCCCGCAGATTGCCCGGCTGTTTCTGCAACGCGGCTTAACCTGTCAGGATAGCCACATTAAACTGGGCGGCAACACACTACACAGTCCGTTACTGTACTGCTATAGGTAACAGGTCAATAAAGGGAATATTAATCGTGACACCAGGAACAAAATTTATCGATCCACAGCGTGATTCACATTTATCAGCAGACATCAATGTGAACCACAGATTATTCAGCTTTTGTGCAGCTCAAAGCAACTAATCTGACAATCATGCCATTACCTGCAAAAACAAAGTCGACCGCACTTCTGCCATTTTATATAGCTGCACTGCTATGCAGCCTGATGACCTCCCCAGCTACTGCCCAGCCCATGCCGACATTCTCGGCAAGCTACGTTGTGGAAAACGACCTGGTCACTGCCGGCAAGGCAAAATTAAGACTGACCAAAAAGGAAGATCACTTCGAACTGCTACTGGAAACCAAACCTACCGGTGTTTTCCGCTTGTCCAAAAAAGGCAAGATACGCGAAGTAGCAGAACTACCATCACTAAGCCCGCCATTTTTATCTGATAAATATTCATACACCAACCAGGGTGATAAGAAGCGCAGCTTTACCTCGGTTTTCAATCGCTCAAATAGTGAAGCGACCTTTGTCCGCAATGACAACACCACGAATGTACCCATAGAAGATAATGCGGTTGACAAACTGTCTATGATGCTTTCAATGATGCAGCAGGTCCGCGCTCAGCCTGACATTGAAAATTTTTCCATCAATACCATCGATACCAAAGGTATACAGACTTACAATTTTGTGTCAGAGGGGCAGGAAACTTTGAAAACCAGCCTTGGCAACCTGAGCGTCACCCGTATCAACCAACAACGCGAAAATAGCAGCCGTAACACCATCACCTGGCTGGCACCAATAGGGCCGGACGCCGTTCCGGTGCCGGTACAAATAGAACACTACAAGCGTGGAAAAATGACAGCTCGTTTTAAAATAGCCGAGTTTTCGGCCATAGAATAGGTAGTTTGGCAGCACCGGCACAAAACACTGCGGTGATCAGTTTCTCGGGTAATCTTCTTGTTCGGTGGTTACAGTAGTACTGCAAATAAGCAGCCTGTCGCTCTGAACTCAGTTATACGTCTGCGCAACGGCAGCGATATGGCCGGGATAGCCGATTAGAATCTTTTCTGAATTTTCGCTCTGATTCGATAATCGGAGTCATCTTCAAGCTCACCCGATTGTATAAACGGCATGAGCACGTCCGCGGTCAGTCTGAAGCTGTCACTTCGCCACTGCAGACCGGGCGATAGGTACCACTGTTGAGTCTCGAGCGCATCGTCAATGTTATCACTTTCAGCGATATTAAACTGACCGCGCAGTGCAACCGTCCAGAGTGGATCGTTGCTGTCGAGACCAGTCAGTGAGAATCGCCGCCCTGTTGTGACACCCAATGACCAGAGTTCTTTGTCATCGGATAGTGCGTCATTACGATCCCGCACATCAGTTTTGAAATTCGTCACGCCCAGATCTACCGCACTGTAGTTCTCCGAGCCGAGCCGTCCGTAGTGGATACCAAGTTGTCTGCTGCTGACAAATTCAGACTGGCTGCGAAAATCTTCTTTACTGTCGACTTCGATCGATGCCGAATAGGAAAATCCGTCCGAGACCTCATGCAAGCGCACTTCACCGGGTTGCAGAAAATCAATACGGTCAAAGGCAAGCGAACCTGACCAGACAACACTGTCATCGTCAGCCAAAACAGAGTCTTCTGCATCGGCAATGCCCTTCTTATCTGAGGCTTTCTTATCTGACTTGGCAGAGAGCTTGAACAGAAGCTCTTTGCGAGCCCCATTCTGTACGCCGGGTCCGAAGCTCACCTGATCTGTGGCAATCAGTTCATAACGGGTACCCGCAGCGAACTCGCCTGAGTCATCAGACTGGCTCAGCGCGTTGCTTGCATACAACACTGCAAATAAACAAATTGTACCGGTTAATGAAAACCTGGGTGTGTTCATGACGGTCTCTGTTACTACTGGCGCACTGTCGCCACGGGGTTCATACTCTGACCACACTTCGCAGCTATAATTCCGCGATCGGTGGGGTCCTTGTTGTAAAAATATGACATTCCAGCATCAATTTGTATGATACCTCAGTCAAACTGTCCAAATTGTTGTAGAACATTAACTTTTATAAACAATCGATGTCAAGACAAGATGTAATATTTGCGTAACAAGGAGACAAATCTCCGAATGATTTCCGAGCCAGATAACTTCCCGAACGACGACAAACGGCAGGATGCGACAACATCTGAAACCTCCGAGCCTGAAAGCAAATCCCAGCGTAAGCGCGATGCTCATCAGATAACCGAGCTGGCGCGCCAGCTCGTGGCAATGAAACCTAAGGCATTGGCTGCTCTGCCACTGGATCCTGATATCCGCGACGCAATCACGCACTGCGCAGAAATCCGCTCACACGGTGCCAGAAAGCGCCAGCTCCATTTTGTCAGCAAACTGCTGCGATCCAGCGATAACCTCGATGAGTTAAAAGTGAAGCTGTCAAAACCTGCGATGAGGAAGGCCGGAAAGGCCGAAGCGGAAATGGCTCAACCCGGCCTGGCCGACGCCAAAGCCAGACCGGAACAGAAAAATCAGCCTCCGATCAATCCACACCTCGCATTCAGAAATCAATTGCTGGCTGATTTCGCAGGCATGGTGGATGCGCTGCGTAAAAATTATCCCGACATAGAACTTCAGCGGGTGCGACAACTGGTACGCAATGCACACAACGAATGCAAGCAGGTGAAGACTGCTGCAACAGTGACAGATGGCGCTGGAGATATCACTCCTGACAACACCAAAGCGGCGAAATCATTATTAAAGTTACTCAAGGCAAGTAGTTAACGTGGCCTCTGATTTTGGGGACCTAAATCAACAGTTGTCCAGACAGGGTCACTCCAGCTACCCGTTAGCGTAAACCGTCGTTTACCAAGTTCATCCAGATTTACCCCCAGCCCTTTTAACACTCCACCTGCTAAAAGTGCCGTCACTCCGGCAGCCGGACCAGCAGACAGCGCACCCAGCAAAGGCAAAGTACCGCTGACACGCGGCAACACATCGATAATCTGGTCATAGGTATTGTTGACGAAATCGGTACTGCCGTGAACAAGAATCTCTGCCACGGGGCCGCTCAATGCGATGGCATTTGCATGCGCCTGTCCGTTGGCAATTGTCAGGTTGCCACTAACGCCTGAATAGGCGAGACCGGTATCGGTGATATCGCGAAAGTCGAAAGTCAATCTTCTCGGCAGAGACTGCAAAGCAAACAAGCCGAGAATTCGCCCGGCCCCGGGTTGTACAGACAGAATTCGTCCATCACGCAAATTAAACAAAAGCTGACCCCGAAGCTGATTCAGATCAGGGGCGTAGGCAGGAGTCGGCCAGTTAAGCGACAAGGCCGCCTCGCCGGTGCCTTTGGCATACGATTGCACGTTTGCGATCTGGCCCATTGCGCGACCAAAATCGTCAAAACTCGCTGTCAGATCGAGCGTTGTCAGATCTGCTACATCACCACCGGCGCTGTTACTTTGTTTCCAGTACCCGCGTCCACTGACCCGCATAAAGTTTTGCCGAGCGGTGAGTGCGGTAATTTGCATACCCTCTTCACCAGGCTCGGTTCTCAACGCCACCTTGGAAAAACGCCAATTATCCCATTTCAGTTCTGAAACACTAAATTCGAGCGGTGGATAGTCTCGCGGATGAGGTAACAAATTTGTCACCTCACCAGCCACCAGCCTTGCCTCCGCATCATCCGCAACAGCCACCAGCAAGCGCTTATCCAGCCGATCAATGTTAAACACCAGGGGCTCATCGCTGACTCGGTTTTGTTTCAACCTGAGCTCACCACTGAGCAGGGAATTTTCAGCTCGATGCACCTGGTCGGCGCCGTCCTGATATGCGATGTAGACAAACTCGTCGAATATCTCGTCACCGATTGCCATTTGATCAGCACTGACTTTTGCAAACAGCGGCAAGGCCTTGCCATCACTCTGTTCTGGCGTCTCCAGGTGCATAGCAAATCGCACCCAGCCCGCAGCATCTATTCGGCGAGCATCGCCTTGTATCGATATGCCGCGCCACGGCAGTACATGGTTTTCAGATCCACCAAGTGCGACAGCCATACTCTCGAACTTAAAATCATCACTAATACGAATACGGCTTTTCATCAGCCCGGGCACTTCAATCCACCAGTCATTCTCCTGACCACTGAAATCACAATAAATACGAACGTTCTGCAATACACCCGGCGCTTTCTTTAACGGTACTGGAAAATGTAGTTCTGTTCCTGCCAGATCACTGATTGCATTGAATTCAATTCGGGCCCTGCCACCGTCTACCGGTCGATTTACATCGATATCGACAGTCCAGTCAGATACCCCTTCGAACTGACCGACCATCGGAATACCATATGACTGCATGACACTTGCAGCCGCCATCGGGCCTTTAACACGGATTCTATTGAAGTGGTTCTTTGAGGTACTCTCCTGAACCGCGCTAACCGACATGGGTAAACCCTGATAACGCACCACCATGTCGTCAAATGTTACGCCGTTGCGATTAAATTTCACCTTACCCGTGACCGAATCAAGATCAAGTCCAAAGGCGCTGGAGTTTATCTGTGCATTTTCAAGGAATACTTCTCCATCTACAAAAAGTTCATCCGGCAAGCTACTGTCAAGCGGTACTTTTAGATCGAGCGAGAATCGCGAAGTGCCTGTACCTGTGGATTTACCGAAAACTCCGCCTATCGATGGCGCCAGCGGCCCGGTCTGCACGAAGTCAAGCAGATCTGCCACAGGACCTATCGCACTGGACTGTACTTCAATTACCGGTGCCAAAAAGTCAGGCACAAACAACCTTGCATCACTAAACCTTGCTTCCCGTATTGAGCCCTTGTAAACGCGCCCTCTCATTGCAGAGCTACTGAAGCTTACATTGCCGTCCATTCGCCTGGCCGCCGGCCAATCTGGTTTGAATTTTACCGTCGCGCCAACGAGGTCGGCTTCGGCATAAAAGTGCCCACGGTCATTGACCGGAGAAAAGTCTTTCAGGTTACCCTTAAGTTCTACTCTGCCACGCACAATATCCCCGCCAATGATTGCAGTCTGCAACCAGTCGAGTAGTCCCGGTTTTATTATCTTTACCGGGTAGAAGTCTTTCAGCCGCGCCACACTGGCATTTAGAATCGAGGTATGCAGATCAACCATCAGTGATCCGTCAGTGTGGCCACTAATCGAGGCAACTGAAGATGACTCAACTTCCAGTGACCCGACTCGTAAATCCTCTGCTACAGCTTTCCATATCAGGCGGGGAGCTTCGTCCTCCTGCAGCGTTTTATCATCAGACTGATCGGTACTTGCCGCATCCGAGTTGACCAGAAAACGGATATCACCATCCAGATTCACAACAGGCATAGGACCGTCAAAAAGTGACGGCAGCGAGATTGAAACATCCTGATTATCGAGGCTAACCCTGCCGGTGCCATCGGCAAAAACAACAGATGCACTCAGATCACGGATACCGGGCGTTTCATCATAGGGATCTACTGTGAGATCAACGACATTGGCTCGCAGTTCAGTAAGTCGGGTTGTATCATCGGCGACTACGCCCGCGACACGCCAGCTATTCAGGGACCCGGCGCGCAGAGCATGCATCCTGAACGGTGTATCAGCCGGCAGCATGGCATCAATATAGGGATGCAGAGGCTTCAATGACTGCAAATCGATATCCGGACCGGCAATTGAATAGTGCGCCTCTCCGGACTCACGCGTCATTTGCATTTGCAGACCATCCAGCAACAGCTTTTGATCATCCAAAAGTCCGGCGAGCTGACTGAAATTCAGTTGCCAGCCTGAGTCGTCACGCAACCAATCGAAATCGACATCTACTTTGCTTGCCTGAAGCGGCGTTTCAAAAATACTGTCTGATGAGTTCTGTTGCAGACTAAAATCAGAGGCCGAAGCGATCACGCGAACCTTATTTATTTTGGTGCCACTCCAGGCACCCCATACCTGCACATCCGCGTTACCTGCATACTCCTGCTCTGGCGCTCGCCACAGTTCTGACAACTCTTCAATGTTTAATGCGCTGGCTTTCAGGTAAAACTGGCCGTTCCATTCATCGACGTTCTCGGCTTTGCCGGTAAAATCAAAAGAGGCCAGACTGGTTTCACCCGTGTCACCCGGAAGCGCACTGCTGATACGAATCTGATGCCGGTCGCCATTGTTGGAGACTGTGATATTTATATCGTCGACTTTGAATTCACGATCTTCGGCCGCGTCGATCAAAGTAATCTCACTGTCGAGTATCGAGATGCGTTCCGCGTTGAACAACCAATTGAGTGCGCTGGTGTTACGAGGTTGGCCAGCTGGCTGCGCGGATGTTCGACCTAACTGCACACCGAACATACGCAGATCCCCACCCCCCTCATAACTCGCTGTAAGCGACAGGTCGCTCAATTGTATGTTGCGCACACTCAAACGACGTTCGAGCAATACATCACGCACATTTAACTGAAGCTCGATCCCGGGCAATTCAAGTAATGTCTCGGTGCCATCCGGAGAACGAATCTGAACATCTTTTAAGCTGGCATTGGCATCAAAACGATTCCAGACCAGATCAACTTCTCCGATCTCGACAGGACTGCCGACAATAGAACTGACCAGAGATGCCAGCTCTTCACTGTAGTCTTCGCTGTAAAACACAGCCAGACGGATGCTCGCTGCAAGCAGAGCAACCAGAATGATTACTGCCGCCAGCAGATAGAGCATCCACTTACAGGTTTTTGTAAGCGCATTTACTACCATGTTGCTATGTGGGATCCCCGCCAAAGCTCAATCGATGGCGATCAGGTTAATACAGGTTGTGGGCTACAGGCTTAACGTAATTATACAATGACTACATCGTACTGATCACGATTATACATTGACTCAGCCTGCAGCCGGATGGGCTTGTCAACAAACGACTCAAGCTCGGCAAAATAGTCGGACTGCTCATCCAGAAACATCTCTACTACATCCGGCGCGGCTACCACCGTAAGCGATTTGACATCAAACTGTCGGACCTGACGGATAATTTCTCGTGAAATTTCGTAACAAACCGTCTCGGCAGTGCGTAATAAACCGCGACCGGAGCAGGTTGGACACTCGGAACACAAGGTTTGCTCCAGACTTTCCCTGGTCCGTTTGCGCGTCATTTCTACCAGACCAAGTGACGACACCTCACACACCTGAGTTTTGGCGTGGTCCATGTCGAGTGCTTTTTCCATCGCCCGCATTACCTGACGTTTATGCTCGTCTACGGCCATGTCGATAAAATCAATAATCACGATGCCGCCAAGGTTACGCAGTCGTAACTGCCGACAAATTGCCTGGGCTGCTTCTAGGTTGGTTTTGAATATCGTTTCTTCAAGGTTGCGATGACCGACAAACGCACCGGTATTCACATCTATGGTGGTCATTGACTCCGTCTGATCAAACACCAGGTGACCGCCTGACTTCAATTGCACTTTGCGCTCAAGCGCTTTTTGAATTTCATCTTCAACACCGTAGAGATCGAATATTGGCCGCTCACCCGGATAGTGTTCGATACAATCGATAATTTCAGGCAGATACTCCTTTGAGAAGTTTTGTGCGGCAACATAACTCTCGCGCGAATCAATACGAATCCGTTCAACCGAAACACCAACCAGATCGCGAAGCGTTCTTTTTACCAAGGGCAGATCTGAGTACACCAGTTCGCAGGCTTTGGCGGTAGTGATTTTAGTCTGGATAGAAGCCCAGAGTTTTTTTAGGAAAACCACCTCTCCGGCCAATATATCTTCATTCACCCCTTCAGCCGCAGTACGGACGATAAAGCCATTATCAGAGTCCTCTGACTGTTGTAGCTTCTCGACAATACTGCGCAGTCTTTCGCGCTCGGTTTCATCCTCAATTTTCGCCGAAACACCCACTGAGCTGTCGCCTGGCATATACACCAGGTATCTCGAAGGTACAGTCAGGTTAGATGTTAAACGTGCGCCTTTGGTGCCCAGTGGATTCTTGATAACCTGCACTAGTATGATCTGGTTCTCACGCAATAATTCTCTTACAGGCTTGTGTGATTTTTCACCATTATCATCAACCGTAACGGCGCCGGCGATATCAGAGGCATGTAAAAACGCCGCACGATCCTCCCCCACATCAACGAATGCTGCGTCCATACCGGGCAACACACGAACAACATTACCACGATAGATATTGCCAACCAGCGTTCTTTTGGCACGCCGTTCAATGCACACTTCGGTCAGAACGCCATTCTCAACGTTGGCGACCCGTGTTTCCTGTGGCGTGATATTAATAAGGATTTCTTCAGACATATAGCATCATAATTCGTTTGCACGTGCCTGCATACGGCAAGTTATATTTTAGCCGCCAATCCAGATTCCGCAGCACCTGTAACCTTGCTGCTGCGGCGTCAATTTTCCGGTCAGAAAGAATCCTTTGATAGACTCGAGGCACCTGGCACCGGCATACCGAATTGCGCCAGCAGTGCTGCGACCTCGCGCAGCGGCAGACCGACAACGTTGCTGTAAGAGCCGTTTATGGCTTTGACAAAAACCGCCCCAAGGCCTTGAATGGCGTAACACCCTGCCTTGCCTTGCGGCTCACCGGTTTGCCAGTAATCGCGGATATCGTCGATTGTCAGCACCCCGAACTGAACCTTTGTTTCGCACACGGTGACTTTATGTCTGGTCCCCGAGGCGACCGCCACACCGGTAAAAACCGAGTGTTGCGTGTCGGAAAGCAACGATAAAGTCTCTATCGCCTGCTCAAGGTCCGAAGCCTTGCCAAGCACACGATCGGCAATAGAAATAGTTGTGTCAGAGCCAACGACTACTGCATCAGGATACGCCTTTGCCACTACCTGACACTTCTCTAACGACAGTCGACGCACATAGTCAGGAGCACTTTCATTCGCAAGCCGCGCTTCATCGATGTCTGCTGCAATACAAACCGGTTCAAGCCCTATCTGTTGCAGCAGCGCTCTGCGCTGCGGTGAAGATGATGCCAGTATCAGTTGGCTTGTACTCATGTATTTCAGGCTCGATGATAAGGGTGGTTATTTAACAAGCTGAAGGCGCGGTAGATCTGCTCGGCAACAATTACTCTTACCATGGCGTGCGGAAAAGTCATTTTTGATAGCGACCATTTCTCGATGCATTGCTCCAGCACCTGATCAGACAGTCCGTCTGCGCCACCGATTACCAGGGCAAGAGACTGTGAGGATTCTTTCAGCTGTTGAAATTTATCCGCAACGCTTTGGGTGCTTTGAAGTTTGCCATGCTCATCGAGCGCAATCAGATAACTGCCTTTGGGAATTGCGGCAAGAAGCAACTGTCCTTCTTTCTTACGCACGGTGCTGCTATCTTCAGCGTTACTTCTTCGCGGTGAGGGAATTTCTTTTAAAATCAGTTTGCAATCACGGCCAAGACGTTTTGCATATTCCTGATAACCGTCGTTAACCCACTTCGGCATTTTGGTGCCAATGGCAAGCAGGGTGATTTCCATACTTCGTTATACTGTAGCTCGATCATCCTGAGCGGCTGACTGTTCAGCGGGATCAACCACGCTCCATAGCTTTTCAAGTGCGTAGAACTCACGACTTTCTTCAGTCATCACATGCGCAAGTACGTCACCAAGATCAACCAGAATCCAGTTGCCGTCAGACTCACCTTCCATACCCAATGGCCTGACACCGGCACGTTTGGAGTTCTCGACCAACTCGTTGGCAAGCGATTTCACATGGCGTTGTGAAGTACCGGTGACAACAATCATGTAGTCAGTCACTGTTGTGCGATCAGACACATCGAGTACAACAATATCTTTTCCCTTGAGATCTTCAAGCGATTCAACAGTCAGTTTTTGTAATTCCAGTGCTTTCAAAGGTACACCTTAGGATTGGTAGAGGCTGTGCTGTGAAATGTATTGTCGCACAGCACAGGGTAGCAAAAACTGAATATCTGTTCCCGCCTGCAGATCGTTTCTGATTCTGGTGGATGAAATATCCAATTGTGTGACCGGACACAAGGTGATTTGTGAACCGTATTCACCTGCGAGCAGTGAATCGGCAAGATCCGATAGTTGCTCGCCCGGTCGCTCCATTACCGCCAGTTCGGTAAGAGTAAGCAGTTCCTGCCATCGATGCCAGGTATCAAAAACGCTGAACTGATCGGTTCCGATGACCAGAGTCAGGCTGGCATCGGGATACTCATTTTTTATTTCCTCAAGTGTGTCGATCGTATAGGAGGTTGTCTTTCTTTCAATCTCACGCGAATCAATGATTAACCCGGGGCTCCTGGCAATGGCGAGATCGAGCATTTTAATGCGGTCTGATGCACTCGCCCGTGGATCCGCTTTGTGGGGGGGATCGCCAGACGGGATAAATCGAAGTTCATCAAGGCCGAGTTGCCGACGCACTTCAAGTGCACAGCGCAAGTGACCAAAATGCACCGGATCAAATGATCCACCGTAGACACCTATCGACTTTGGCAAATCGCTCAACACCAGGACTCAATAGAAGCAAGACTCATAAAAACATGTCTTATTAAACCCGTGACCAACATCAACGTGTCGTGCCTTCGCCATAGACAACATACTTTTGCGTGGTCAGACCTTCAACACCCACTGGTCCCCTGACATGCAGTCTGTCGGTACTGATGCCAATCTCGGCACCCAAACCGTATTCAAATCCATCAGCAAAACAGGTAGCTGCATTTACCATGACTGAACTTGAATCGACCTTTCGTGTAAATTGTCGCGCACGATCAAGATTGGCAGTAACGATGGCATCAGTATGGCCTGATCCATAACGTTTAATGTGATCCATCGCCTGCTGCATTGAGTCTACTGTTCGAATAGATAGTATTGGTGCAAGATACTCGGTTGCCCAGTCTTCATCGGTAGCATCAATAGCGTCGGGCAGAATTGATTTGCTTGTTTCACAAGCACGCACTTCTACGCCTTTTTTAATCAGCTTTTCATTTAAAGGTGGCAGTACATCAGCGGCAATTGCCTTTGATACCAACAAGGTTTCCATCGCACCACAGATGCCGTAACGATAAGTCTTTGCATTAAACGCAACGTCAATCGCCATGTCGACGTCAGCAAATTCATCAACATATATATGACACAAGCCCTCAAGGTGCTTTATTACAGGGACTCGAGCATCTTCACTGATGCGTTTTACCAGACCTTTGCCGCCCCGTGGAATAACCACATCAATGTAGTCCTGCATCTGGATCAGCTCAAGAACCGCTGCACGATCAGTGGTTTCAACAAACTGTACCGATGCATCCGGCAAGCCCGCTGCTGCAAGACCATGTTTTATGCAGGCAGCTACTGCAATATTTGAGTTGATTGCCTCAGATCCACCGCGCAGTACAGTGGCATTGCCGGACTTCAAACACAGTGCTGCTGCATCAGCAGTCACATTGGGGCGTGACTCATAGATAATTCCGATCACACCGATCGGCACCCGCATTTTGCCTATCTGCAGACCCGAAGGCTGAAACTTCATATCACTTATTTCACCAATCGGATCTGGTAGCGTTGCGATCTGGCGCAGACCATTGGCCATAGCTTCTATTCTGGCCGGAGTCAGCTCCAGCCTGTCAAGCAATGACGCAGCCAGCCCGGACGCATGTCCGGCTTGCATGTCTTTATTATTGGCATCTGTCAGACTGGCAGATGAATCCTGAATTGCTTCTGCTATCGCGAGCAGCGCTTTATTTTTAGTTTGCCCGTCAGCCTCAGCTATAGTCTGGCTTGCCTCACGCGCACGGGCGCCGAGTGCCTGCATGTATTCTTTAACTGACAATTCGGTTTCTTTATTCACGATTTTCGCTTTCGCCGGATTTTCCGACGCCGGGAGTTTTGCAGTTACGGGGCTTGAATGAAACGACTAACGACAGTCATCACCACTAATTGATATCACTAACACGCAGCAATGGCCAGCGCGAACCGCTCAATCGAATAACAAAGCTTGTAATTTCGGTCCACAGATCACCTTTTGCCATACCTTTGGAAAGCAAATCAAGGTAGCTACAGTCAGCGCTGGCGCGCAGCCAGAAAACACGCTTACGCTTGCGAATAATGTTTCCGACAAGCGCTTGTTTATTTTTCCAAACGCCGGACTTAAACATTGCCTGCGATGGATTGTCACCCTGATCAATCCTGTTAAGCACCGAGTTAATCTTGCGCACTTCACTGCCCAGATGCCAACAAATCAGAACCGGAGAATCACCGGCGGCACGCAGACTGTTAAGCACTTTTATAGCGCGTGACGTTTCGCTGCCAAGCGCTGCATCTATCAGATCAATGATGGTATACCTGGAGCTGTCCGTCACACTGACAAGCACCTGCTGCGGGCCAACCTTCTGTTGCGCATATAATATCGCAAGTTTTTCTATTTCCTGCTTCGCCGCCAGCAGATTGCCTTCCACTCGTTCGACCAGCAGATCAACCGCTACCGCATCAGCCTGCACATCGCAGTCGCGCAAGCGCTGTTCAATCCAGCTGCGTGTTTTGACAGGTGATAAAGGCCAGACCTGCATTGTCACTCCGGCTTTATACACCGCTTTAAACCACGCGCTGGTCTGAAACCGCCCTTCCGGGCGACCAGCTGTGATCAGCAATACAGCGTCCGGTGGCGGTGATTCGCACCATTTTTTCAGTACTTGGGCGCCTTCGGTACCGGGCTTGCCGGACGGAATATGCAGGCCGATGATTTTTTTATCACCAAACAAAGACATCGTATTGCCTGACATTGCCAGAGACTGCCAGTCAAACGTACGGGCGTTGTCGACCTGATGGCGTTCGGTGCCCGTGTAGCCCGATTTTCGACAGGCGGCACGAATCTGATCAGCTGCCTCCATAATCTGCAACGGCTCGTCACCACTGATCATATAGATCGGTGCAATTGTCTTGGCGAGCGCTTTTGGTAAGGTGTCGGGGTAGACGTTCATGACTGCATTTTACGCCTAAATTTTGTCGATGGTGGAATTCTGATGTGCAGCCGCAAAACAAAGGCGCCCTGTCATTAACAAATATCCATAGATTCCTATGCAAAGTGCAAGCGAGGCACATTGCAAGTAAACTCGTGTATTCCAGAACCGACCCGGCCATCGTGATCTACCCAGTACTCAGACGTCTGCTTTTTAGATTTCCAGCAGAACGCTCACACGACCTTGCACTGACTGCAATAGCTAAAACACCCGCACCGATTCTGCGAGCACTAGCCAACAGCAAAATCGCAGATACACCTACTCGCGTCATGGGCCTCGATTTTCCTAATGCTGTCGGCCTCGCAGCCGGTCTCGACAAAAACGCAGATTACTTCGCCAGCCTTTCAAATCTGGGTTTCGGCTTTATAGAAGTGGGTACCATTACGCCGAGACCACAAAAAGGCAACCCGAAGCCGCGAATGTTCCGCCTGGAGGAAGACAACGCAGTTATTAATCGCATGGGCTTCAACAACCGAGGAGTCAGTTACCTGAAAGCTCAGGTGAGCAACACCATCTACAACGGCATTCTGGGCATCAACATCGGAAAAAATAAAAACACACCACTGGAACGCGCACACGAGGACTACCGGCATTGCATGGAGCGCATTTATACACTGGCGGACTACATCACTATCAATATCTCATCGCCTAACACACCCGGATTGCGTGACTTACAAATCGGGGCGGCAACACAAAAACTATTGGCTGAAGTCAAAGCTACGCAACAAAGGCTGACTGACAAATACGGGCACTATGTTCCGATAGCCGTGAAAATCTCACCGGATATGGACACTCAGGACATAGACGACTTCTGCAAAACCGCCACTGCCGTGGGAATCGATGCCATCATCGCGACCAACACCACACTCTCACGACCTGACTTAATTTCAACACATGCAGATGAAACCGGCGGTTTAAGCGGTCGACCGGTAACAATAAGAGCCAGGGCCACAATCGCACAATTGGCGCAACGCTTGCAGAATGAAATTCCGATCATCGGCTGCGGCGGAATAGGTTCAGGCGAAGATGCAGTAGAACATCTTGCGGCCGGGGCATCACTGGTACAGATCTACACCGGACTTATCTATCGCGGCCCCGCATTGATCTCTGAAATTCGCAAATCAATACACAATTCCTGATAAACAACCCCTGACTGGCAATAACCAGAGAAAGGCAATGGCAGACTACGATATTTTTAATGGTGATGCGGATGGTATCTGTGCATTGCTGCAACTGCGTCTGGCCGAGCCACGTGATTCGAAGCTCATTACCGGCGTAAAGCGCGATATTGATCTCTTAAAACAGGTATCTGCGAAAGCCGGTGATCGAGTCACCGTACTGGATGTATCAATGGACAAAAACCACAGTGCCTTGATAACCACATTGGAAACCGGCGCGAATGTCGTCTATTTTGATCATCACTTTCCGGGTGAAATTCCATCGTCAAACAATCTTGAATATCACATCGACACTGATGCTGAAGTCTGTACAGGTTTACTGGTTAACAAATACCTCAATGGTGCACACCTGCACTGGGCAGTCACTGCAGCCTACGGCGACAATCTGCACAAAGCCGCAGCAGCTGCAGCAATTCCACTTAAGCTTTCAAAAGACGAGCTTTCACAATTGGAAGAACTGGGCACACTACTCAACTATAACGGTTATGGTGCAACCATTGATGATCTGTTCTTTGCACCCGATGATCTATTCAAAAAATTACTGCCATACGAAAATCCGTTCGATTTTATTGCAAGCGATGAAACATTCAAAGCGCTAAAGCGGGGCTTCGAAGAAGATATGGCAAATGCAAAATCCATCGAACCGTCGCTTGAAACCAATGCCTGTGCACTTTACCTATTCCCGGAACAAAGCTGGTCACGTCGAGTTGGTGGCGTGTATGGAAATGAACTTGCGCGCGAACACCCCGATCGAGCACATGCGCTGTTGAGCGATATCGGTAACGACCAGTACCAGGTGAGCGTAAGAGCACCGATCAATCGACGAGATGGCGCTGACGAACTATGCAGACAGTTTGATACAGGCGGCGGACGCAAAGCAGCTGCTGGTATCAACAAACTTCCACTGACAGAGCTTGAACGCTTTAAATCTGCTTTCGAGGCACGGTTTAGCGTTTAATTACAGCGACACCCGGAGCCCCCGGCAGTGTAATATAATGCCGAAAAACGGCAGCGCATACCGCTTAAGTTAAAAACCAAAAAAACGCCTGGCCAATGTGTTCCGCATTAGCAACAAAGGGCTAATTAAATTGAACTTTTCTTGATTCTGTCGGGTCTCAGGCACTCAAGCTTGCCTGACTTCCGATTAATACCTGCCTGCCCGGAACCTCATAATCAGAACTTTTAAAACTTTGCGAATATTGACAACTCAATCGAAAACCACTGTATCCTGAGTTTATAATCCGGTACTAACGACACTTAGACACTACGATGACTGACACTCAATCCCCTGACATTTCAACACTGGTTAAAGAGTACGCTCTCAGCCCCGGGCAAAAAGCTGCAGGCAAATCCAAAGACAACACGCCGTCGGTTGTGACCAAAACCACCCTGCTCAACAGCGGCAATCCGGACTCCAAACGCGAAGAAATACTGCACTATTTTCATCAGACCTTTTCTTTGTACGAAAGCCTCTTCGACTGTCTGGCCAACGACGACGCATACTACCAGCGTGCAAGTCCTCTGCGGCATCCACTGATTTTTTACTTCGGCCATACCGCGGTTTTTTTCATCAACAAACTGAATATCGCCAACCTGGTTGATCAACGTATCGATCCGGTGCTGGAATCAACTCTGGCCATCGGCGTTGATGAAATGTCCTGGGATGATCTAAACGATAAAAGCTATGACTGGCCGACACCGGCAGAGGTTAAAGACTACCGCGACAAAACCCGGGCACTGGTTGATCACTTCATCCGTACCTGCGATGTTACCTTGCCGGTAGAATGGGATGACCCCATGTGGATAGTCATGATGGGTATTGAACACGAGCGTATCCATCTGGAGACATCATCAGTGCTAATACGCGAGCTACCGCTGCACTGCGTAAAGCAGCATAGCCTGTGGGGAAATATCTGTCGCACAACCGATGAAGCACCCGAAAATCAATTACTGCCGGTTGAGGGAGGCTCGGTCATTATCGGCAAGTCAAAAGATGATCCACTGTATGGCTGGGACGTTGAGTATGGTCAGCAGGCGCACCAGGTGGAAGATTTCAAAGCCAGCAAGTATCTTGTCAGCAATACAGAGTTCAAGCAGTTCATGGACGCCGGTGGCTACACCACAGAGCGCTACTGGACCGAAGAGGGCTGGGGCTGGGTACAATATCGAAAAGCAACAATGCCTGTTTTCTGGAGACTTGAAGGTGATCAGTACAAGTATCGCACCATGCTCGAAGAAATCGATATGCCGTGGGACTGGCCAGTCGATTTAACCTATCTCGAGTGCAAAGCTTTCTGCGCCTGGAAATCTGAAGTAACCGGTAAATCATTGCGGCTACCTTCAGAGGCTGAATGGCATCGCTTAAGAGAACTGGTGGATACGGATCAGCCATTCTGGAACAACGCACCGGGTAATATCAATCTCGAATACGATATGTCGTCCTGCCCTGTCAACAGACATGAATGTAAGGATGGTTTTTTCGACATCATCGGCAATGTCTGGCAATGGACAGAGACACCAACTGATGCACTGGCGGGTTATGAAGTACATCCGGCGTACGATGATTTTTCCACGCCAACCTTTGACGGCAAACATAATCTGATCAAGGGCGGCTGCTGGATTTCCACTGGTAACTATGCCATCAAAGATTCGCGCTATGCTTTCCGGCGTCACTTTTATCAGCATTCCGGCTTGCGTTACGTTGAAGCCAGTCCACTACCCGAGATCAAGATGAACCTCTACGAAATGGATGACATGGTGTCTCAGTACATTGAGTTTCACTATGGTGATGAATATTTCAACGTACCTAATTTTCCGGTTGCCTGTATCGAACACTGCATGAATGCCGCAAAAGGTTTGGCAAAAGGTAAAGCTCTGGATCTGGGATGCGCAACAGGACGATCAAGTTTTGAACTGGCAAAACACTATGACCATGTTGATGCACTGGATTTTTCAGCTCGCCTTATTCAGGCACCGTCCAAATTACAAAGTGCGGGCCTGCAGCGCTACACCATACAAAACGAAGGTGATATCGTTTCATTTAAAGAAATCACACTGGCTCAGTTTGGTTATGAAGACATAAAAGACAAGGTAAATTTCATGCAAGGCGATGCCTGCAATTTACCTGAAAAATTTAGCGGCTACGACCTCGTGTTTGCAGGCAATCTTATTGATCGACTCTATGATCCCCGGCAATTTCTGGAACTGATCAAGGGCAGAATAAACCCCGGTGGGCTACTCGTCATTACATCGCCATACACATGGCTTGAATCCTTCACCGAAAAAGATAAATGGTTAGGGGGTTTCAAGGCAGACACTGGCGAAAATTTCACTACCCTGGAAGGTATCCAGGAGGCATTAGAACCTGAATTCAAGCAACACCAAAAGCCAATTGATGTGCCATTTGTGATACGCGAAACCAAACGCAAGCATCAACACACTGTGGCTGAACTATCGGTGTGGCAAAAACTGGGTTAGAGAACTCGTAAAAAAAGCCCGGAACGCAGGGCTTTAGTAAGCCCCGGATTGCTGTAGAACAGACTTAACAGCAACTACCGATGCTATGTTTTACTCGCGCCAGCTTTGACTCCGTTTTAATTTGCTCATTCCAAGGTTGCAGTGCTGAAATTCCCGGTAAAACGCCTGCCAAAAGTATAATATTTGTGGCTACGAAATCTCTGATCTCAATGTACTTTTACATCGGAAAAACAGGACTCAGGAATGAACCGAATAACCTTTTTGATCTCAAGCCTATTGGTTGCCACTTTGATCGCCAGCTGCGCTACCCGACCCCGCAATACCGCCGAGGATCATCGTAGCGCTATTCTGCAGGTGCATGACAATACCATTGCAGAATTTTCTCAACTCAAAGACAGCGGTAAAGCCGAGATTGAAGCAGCGCCTGGCTACGCCGTATTCAATAGCGCTGGTATTAATTTACTGTTGGTGAGCGGTGGCGGTGGACGCGGTGTGGTTGTTGATAATCGTACTGGTGAAAATACGTTTATGAATATGGCAGAAATAGGGGCCGGCCTCGGAATTGGAGTAGAAGATGTCAGGGTCATATTTATTTTTCACAATGCCGCAGCACTCGACGACTTTATCGCCAATGGTGTGACCATCGGTGCAAGTGCCACTGCCGCTGCAAAAATCGATGACAAGGGTGATGCCGGTAGCGGTGAAGTCGTGTTAAACGATATGTCCATCTACCAGATAACTGACAATGGTCTGGCCCTTGATTTGATGGTCTCCGGCACTAAGTACTGGCCAGATTCAAATCTCAATTAATAAGGCATGTACATCGGTAGATGCGCAGAGGCGCAACTACCGCCAGCGACAAGCTCACCTGAGCACATGCCCCCTTATAATATAATATTGCATTGTTGCCTTCGCCTGATTCCTGTCAAATATGCTCATCCGTATAGCCAGTGCCGGGTAGACGATGATCCAAAATGAGTTTAAAGATGCTACGGTGCTTCATGAAAAGATGAGCCGTGGTACGTTGCGAAAAGTCCTCTATAAGAACCACAGAATTTACAAACACTTCACAACCGTTAAGTGGCCGGGTGATTTAAGAAAACCATGGCGCCTGGAAGCCAAAGCTTTACTATATCTACAAGAAAGAGGCATTGAGTGCCCAAAATTTTTGAGCCTGCATGAAGAAGGTCGTCAGGCTGTGCTATGTAAAGCGTTTGTGGATGGTGAGCCGTTATCCGATATATCGTCGAATAATGTAGCGCTAGTAGCTCGTACACTGGCAAAGATCAATGCAACCGGGGTCTTTACCTGCGACCCTCACGTGGGTAATTTTCTCTTAACAACTGAAGAAAAAACTATTTTTATAGACTTTGGCAGATCAAAAATCTTTCGAAACCGACTTGTATCGTTTTTAATCTACCTCGGCAAAGAGAAAGCGCGCATCAATCATCTACTGCTATCTGCAACGGATGATCAATTAAAGGATGCGTTCTGGAACGCCTATACGGCGGCGCTGGGAGAAGTTAAAGATCCCGTGAATATCGCTAAAATATCGGAGCAGTACTGGTTAAAGCGCATGAAAAGAAACGCATCAGCCAGGTAGCCCAAGACATCGCCGCTATTTTTTTATTCCCAAAATGCCACCTAATGATTTGAGCGGATTATCGCGAACCTTGTTCTCTTCTGACGCCATATATTTGAAAATACCATCCAGGGTTTTTTTGGTGACATGATCAGTCATGCTGTCGCTGCTGATACCAAGCTTGCTGATTCCCTTGACGCTGCTCAATTTTTCCAACTGCTTAAACGCTCCGGCATCACCCATGGCTTTTACCACCAGAGGACGAATTTTTCCGCGCAATGAATCTCCACTGCTTTCACGCAGATACCGCGTAGCACCGCCTTCCTTTGTGGCTATATCAATACCGTCCTTCAGGGTTAAGCCGTCAATAGCATTACGGAAAACAGGCTTCGCTTCTTTGGCTGCCAAACTCGCTGCTTCATTTATATTTTTAGTGAGATCTTTGGTAAGACCGGATTTGCCAGTTAACCGTAACAAGCCACTTGCCTTCTCTAACGGACCGGGAAGCAATATACGTACTGCTTTGTCAGCATAGAATGCACCGGGCTGAGCCAGTTTATCGAGCGCACTGTCAGATGCTTTGCCAAGCAAACCACTGATGGGGCTTTGTGCAACAGCGGAAGTACTCACGAGGGCTATTGAAGAGCAGATTACCAACGCGGCTGCCATGATGGTACGAAAGTATGAGTTACGCATATATCCTCCTATGATTAATTTTACTGCAGTTGTAGTGAGCAGACACATGACCGAGGGCAGAGCAAATCTGACTCAACTACGTAAGGGATCAGTTTAGCAAACTAAAACCCGTCAGAAACTGAACGTGCCTGATCTAGTCCGAGCCAGCACCCTGACTACTCAGGCAAGGTATAGTCAGGGACAGAAACCACAAAATGCCATTACTTACATTCCGAAGTATTACACGGATTAATCTGTAGACCTGTTTCAGATTGTAAAGTTGCAGAATACTACTGAGATCATCACAGAAACCATTAATAGCGTCGCTTGGTCGTTTGATGAACTCACTGGCACTCAGGTAGTGCCGTGCGGCAGTAATCGATTACCTACCCTGTCAAGACACTAACATGTGCAGCAGCACTTCGCCCGAGTGCCGCCAGGTTATAACCTCCTTCGAGCATCGATACGATTCTGTCATTACTGAACTCACCGGCTATGGTTTTCAATTCTGACGTGATCCATGCAAAGTCTTCTTCCACAAAATTTAATCCACCGAGCGGATCATCCTTATGTGCATCAAAGCCCGCTGAGATAAAAATCATATCTGGTGCAAATGCTCTTAGCGCAGGCAGACAATCAGACTGCATTTTCTGTTTGAATGTCTCTCCGTCAGTGCCGGTATTTAAAGGAATATTTATTTTTCGACCCGGTACGTTCTGACCAAACTTACCCGGGTACAAGGGGTGCTGAAAAGACGAGCAAAAGAACACATTCTCATGCTCGCCAATAAGATCTTCCGTGCCATTTCCATGGTGTACATCGAAGTCGATTATCGCAACCTTGTTTATATCCTTTTTTTGCAGAGCATAAAGCGCCGCTATTGCTATACTGCCGAAAAAACAAAATCCCATGGCAGTGGTTTTTTCTGCATGATGACCCGGCGGGCGAACACAACAAAAGCTGTTATCAATTTCCCCACCAGTCACCAGATCAACAGACTTTATACCTGCACCAGCCGCGAGCAGCGCCGCACGAAGCGAGTGCGCGTTCATCGCAGTATCGCCGTCGAGCTGCACTGAGCCACTTGCCGGTGAAGCATCGAAGATACTTTGCACATAGTCTTCAGGGTGCGCCAGTATCAGGTGCGATTTTTCCGCCTCGGGTGCATCAAATCTCTGTAGCGAACCGAGCAGGCCTTCACTCTGCAGCGCATCCAGAACCGCACCGATACGTGCCGGCTGTTCCGGGTGCCCCGGCGCAATTTCATGCTTTACGCTGTCCGGATGGGTAATCAGTGCTGTCCTGGACATGGGATTCTCTGGTAAGTAAAACCACAGATTACTTCATTTGGCGCATCGAATCAGCCACTGAGCTGATCAATCCGGTACAATCCTTCTCCCGATTCAATCACCAGCCCGCGGTTGAGTCACCTGTAGTTACCAATGATCAACCGCGCCAACTCTTCACCGGAATTTCTCCACATGTGGTTCAAGTCCGCCAGCGTTTTTCACTTCCTAAACAAATGCAAACTGACACCGGAATCGCTCGAAGAGTCATTGCAGACCAAAGCCTTCCGAAGCGTTAACAGCCGCCAGCTCGCAAGCTACGGCTGGGTACCCCCTATGGGAGAAGGCAGCGAGCAACTGGTACACACGACGTCCGGCTTTATGCTGATAAAAGCTCGACGCGAAGAGCGAATCTTACCGTCGAGCGTTATTGCCGAACATATGGCAGAACGAATCCAGGCTCTTGAACAAAAGCTTGATCGCAAAATACGCGGTAAGGAAAAACTCGACATACGCGACAATGTAGTTATGGAATTAACACCGCAGGCTTTTACCCGGTCGAGTTATGAGCAGGTTTTGATCATGCCAAAGCAAGGGCTTCTGGTGGTTGATAACGCGAGCGCTAAGAAGGTAGACCAGTGCACTGCACTGTTGAGAGAGTCGGTCGAAAAACTACCGATCAAACCGGTACAAACCGATGTAGGCCAGGCTCCACTTTTCACGCGCTGGCTGAAGGGGACACGTAAAGTACCAAAAGACCTGGCGCTGGGCGATGAATGTGTATTGCAGGACGACAGCGAAATTGCCGGTTACATTCGTTGTAACAAACAGGACCTGACAAGCGCTGAGATCAAAGCGTTGTCGACCACCGGTAAGCAGGTAACACGCATGGCTCTGGAGTCACAAGAGACAATATCTTTTGTATTGGATGATGAATTTGTATTTCATAAACTCAAATTCACTGACACGGCCCCGGATGATGGCTCTGACGTCGCAGATCTTGATGCCCGGGCTGTATTTGATAGTAATGTGACACTGATGGCACTCGAGTTTTCCAGCTTGTTTCCTGCCATGATTGATGTCTTTGGTGGTATCAAAGAAGACTAGCCGGGACTGTAACCAGTGAAGCATCTCCTTATTGTTGCCAATACGCCTTCTGCAAACACTCAAGCGCTGGTAGATGCGACACTCAGGGGTTGCCGTCATCCGGACATTGAAGCAGTACAAGCGGTGCATATACCACCACTTGAAGCGACCGCTGATGATGTTCTGCAGGCAGACGGAATCATTCTCGGTACTACCGAAAATTTCGGTTACATGAGCGGTGCGCTAAAAGATTTTTTTGACCGCACCTACTACCCGGTACTTGAAGAAAAGCAGGGAACTCCCTATGCGCTCTATGTTCGTGCCGGGCTTGACGGTAGTGGTACGATAACCGCTGTGCAACGGATAATCACCGGATTAAGATGGAAATCGATTTGCGAACCGGTATTACTGCACGGCAAGTTTCAAGACGAGTTTAGCAGTCAGTGCGAGTCGCTGGGCATGTTGATGGCAGCGAGCCTGGATGCGGGTATTGCCTGACCGGAATCAATCCAGCCTGCATCAAATCGTAGCGGATAATATCCTGTTGTAATAGTTAAAAACTTGCGGAATTGTGGTTTTTATCTGCAAGCTACCAACGCTAGAATACCCCCTTCTTTTTTAAAGTTTAGATCACCTGCAGGAGCAGACCATGCACTGCTATAAGTCCGAATCTCGCAAAACCGCAGCACAAGACCCATGCGATTCACAAATCACGTTCGACTTTAAGTTACTCACTGTTGTTCTTGCCACAGCGCTATCGCTTAGTGCCTGTGGCACAGCTGACAAGGTTAGTGAAAACAATATACTGATCGATCCTCCAGCCACAATTGCTACTGCTGAATCAAGTAACAACAGCGAAGAGCAGGCAGTTGCACCGCTTAAAACTGAAGCCATTACAAACTTTGAAACACAAGCTGAAGTAGAACCGGCAGCAGAACCCGCCAGTGCACCGGCCGTAGAACCAGCCGTAGAACCAGAAATAGAAGCGGAACCACTGAACATCACGCTTGCCACCCGGCGTGCAGAACAAGGTGATGTGGAATCGCAATTCGCTCTCGGGCTCGCTTACGCCAGTGGTACACCACGAGTCGAGAAAGATCTGGAACAGGCAAAGCTATGGTTCGAACTGGCAGCACAGAATGGCAACAGCGAGGCACAATTTGAACTGGGTCAGCTGTTCTACATTGGAAAAGGTACAGAAAAAGACTACTACAATGCACGCGAGTGGTGGCTCGAATCAGCATTGCAGGGCAACCTTGACGCACAGCAGAAGCTTGGCTATCTGTATAGCGAAGGATTGGGTGTAGAACGTAACTATGATCAGGCTCAGCTGTGGTACAAGAAAGCAGCACAACAGGGCCATGCCGAGGCGCAAACTCTACTGGGTTCTCTCTACCATGAAGGCAACCGGATACCAACGAATTACATCGAAGCATTCAAGTGGTACAAGCTTGCAGCAGAGCAAGGTCATCCCTACGCACAGTACACACTGGCGACGCTCTATCATGACGGATACGGTACACAGGTAGATTACATTCAATGCGCCGCATGGATAGATGTTGCACTTGCCAACGGCTACGATGATGAATTCAACGTTCGCGACACATGTCGAGGGCACCTGGATGAAACATCCAGACAAACCGCAACTCATCTGGCCAATACCTGGAAGAAACGTTATTTAAATCAGGGCATCTAGGAGTCTGCGCGGCAGAACCTCTGCTACTGCGAACG
>CAZKAQ010000034.1:0-32585 GCA_964550655.1 uncultured Granulosicoccaceae bacterium | reverse complement strand
TGTGGAATCAAAGATCAAGCGAGATGCCGTCGATTTCGTGAATAGTTCGGGTTAGCCGTTTGCCCGGCAGGTGGTTGCAAAATTACTTTGCTACACGCCACCAATTAACCCGGCTGACCGCAGATAAGCCAGAATACCGTTGCTTTCACTAAAGATACCACGATAAAACATTTCTGCAGCAACGTAAATCAACACGATCAGCCCCAGCCATGAAATCCATGGATAGCGCGCCAGTAACTTCATGATTAAGGTGGCCGCAAACGCCATTAACAATATCGCAAGCCCGAGCCCGATTACCAGCTTGTTGTGGTCTCCATCGGCAATTGCTGCTACAGCCAGCACGTTATCCAGAGACATAGATACATCGGCAATCGTTATTGCAATTAATGCCTGAGACAATGTTTTCCGATTTTCACCATCGCTTTCAAGATTCTCCAGCTCTCCTTCTGCCTTTGCATGGCTGTTCGCTCTGATCTCTTTGTACAAACTCCAGCAAACCCAGAACAACAACAAGGCACCAACAAGCAACAAGCCTGGAATACCAAGTAACTTGGTAGCGATAAGAGCGAATACCACACGCATCAATGCGGCTATCACCATGCCGAATATAATGGCTTTTTTACGCAACTCAGGCGCTAAGCCAGCGGCCGCCATACCAATGATCAGCGCGTTGTCACCAGACAATACAATGTCTGCAATAATTATCTGACCGTAGTCGAGAATGGTTTCTAACATGAATTTGTGACCACACAGGTACGCTTTGGTTAACCGACTATTCTAACCCATTTAAGATATCTTACCGAGTGTCTTACAGTTAAGAATTCGAGAACATATCCCGCATAGATGACATACCTATCCACCCATCACCTTAGGCAGCCACAGTACAAGCTGCGGGAATATGAAGATCAGGATCAAACCCACAAGTTGCACCAGCATGAACTGCATCATACCGAGGTAGATGTCTTTCAAGTCCCAATTAGGCACCACGCCTTTGAGAAAATAGGCTGAAAGTGCAACAGGCGGCGAAAGCCAGGCTGTTTGCAGATTCACCGCCACAAGGATTCCGAACCAGACCATCAGATCATAGCGTTCAAGGCCATGTACCGAGAGTGACTCAACCGTCGGCAACAGAATGGGAACAACAATCAAAACAATTGGCACCCACTCCAGTGGCCAGCCCAACAAAAAGATAAGCCCCATCACCAGAAGCAGGATCAGATACGGTGACATTTCGAGACCGAGCAGCACCTCTGTCATCATCTTCGGTGTTCCAAGCGCACTGAACTCTGCACCGAAAAAGTTGGAAGCCGCCACCAGGAACATAATCAGTACCGTGATTTCCAGGGCTTTGACGAGGCTTTCAAAAAAGCTTTTGAAACTAAATTTGCGATAGCCGATTGAGAGCAGAATCGATCCAAAGGCACCCATAGCGGCAGCTTCTGCAGGAGTCGCAAAGCCGAGCAGGATTGAGCCAAGAGCGAAGGAAATCAGGATTGTCGGCGGCATCAATCCGGCAAAAAATTCGCTCCAGAGATCCGAGAAATAGAAGTCTTTACCGTTGATCTTGTCATAGATCGGTCGACCCAGATACGCCAGCAGGACAATGAACGCGACAAACACGATCGACCAGATCGGCAAGCCGCCCTCACCCGCGTTTGCAAAGATCATATAAAGGTGGAACAGAACGGCAAGCGGTACCGCGATGCGCAGCACGCCCGGGTTTCGATAAGCGGTATAAGCCAACACCATGGTCACAAGAAAAACTACCAATCCACCGAATGGTATCAGTCCGGCAAACGCGCCACCTATAGCAAGGCCGAATATGCGACATACGGTCAGCACACCGAGGCAGATCAACGCAACTTCAGCACCGTAGAATCTGGAGGTTTCCGGTTGATCTTCTTCAGCAAGGATGGGTCCCAGTGAAGGGTTAAGCCAGCATCGGCCCAGCGTATAGATCAGGTAAAGCGAAGCCAGCAGTGCACCGGGGATGAATGCGCCACGAAACAGATCAAGTGTCGAGACTTCCAACACCGGACCCATAACAATCAACATAATAGATGGCGGAATCAGGATACCCAATGTGCCACCTGCTGTGATCGTACCGGCAGCCAGTTTGACGTTGTAACCGGATCGGGACATGGTCGCACCCGCCATAATACCGAGCAGTGTCACCGAGGCACCAACGATCCCGGTTGCAGCGGCAAAAATGGTTGAGACAATCAACACCGCTATAAAAAGCGAGCCGCGCACGCGAGCCATGATCATTTGGATCGATGAGAACAAGCGTTCCATCAATCCGGCCGCCTCCATCACAATACCCATCAGAACAAACAGCGGTACTGCCATCAACTGATCGTTGAGCATGGTCGAGTTGGTGTTCAATGTCATCAGAAGCGTGGTGAGTTTAAAATTCGCACCCCAAATGCCGAATACAAAGGCCAGAAAGATCAGAGTGAATGCGATCGGGAAGCCGATAAAAATCACAAACAACATTGCCCCGAGCATGATCAGACCAATGATGGGCTTCGGCAGGTTTGGCCGTGCGCTCATGACATCAGTGAACCATGCGCCACCCGGCACGATATCAGGTGCGAAGACCGCCAGTACCAGCCAGATCAGAAAAATCAGATAGACTGGCAGAAATCGCAAAAACCACCGTTCGCGTTTTTTACCCATCTTATGAAAGGCACGGAAAATCTCGGGAATACCCTGGAGAGTCAACAGGAAAGCCCCAATCGGCATGGCCAGACGCGCAGGCCAAAGTAATGGCCCCCAGGCGCTATCTACCTGCATGGTTTCACCCGCCGTTAGCGTTACCTTAAAGGCCGACCACATGCCGATTGGCACATCACCCGCACTCGCCGCGATACGAAGCGCTTCCCACCACGAGCCAAAAGATACGTTTGATCCGGCATAGGATGTCCACCAGAACTTGATCGACACGATGGTAAAAAAGAGCATCGACGGGATAAAGAACAGCAGGTACAACGTTGCATCAACGGTTGCCTGAGTCTTATTCGACCAGAACCGGTAGAGGAAGTCCGCACGTATATGTACACCGCGCATCAACCCATAGCCGGCAGCTGCCATAAACAACACACCGGCAAGCATACGACTGGTATCGTAGACCCACAGCGTGGGTCCAAGGTTGAGCGACCGCGCCAGGTCTTCAAAACCCGCATTTTGCAGAATCGTGAACGAGTTGCGTGAGATAACTTCGAAGACAACTACCGCGATCAACGGCACCAGAAGAAGCGCGATAATCTGGCCCGCACGATAGTTTATAAGGTCAATGGCCGCTGTGATCGGACGCTGCCAGGCGGTCATATCCGCAGGCGTTTCACCCGGAGCTTCAGCACGTCGTTCGGCAATAAGCTCGTCTGCGACTTCCAGATCGTCCGGATTCGGTTCTTCAGCCATGTGGGATTTCCTTCGCTGGACGGGATTTAATCCGCGTTCTTTTTTTTCGAAACGTCACCAATGGGCTAATGGCGTTTCGAAAAAACAGAACACACAGCATCACTTCGGATGTATCGAGCTGAGTGTTTTCAGTGTCCAGGAACACACAGGCTCCACGAGCCTGTGCTTAGTTAAATTGCAGCTTATAAAAAAGCACGGACCATACAAGTCCGTACTGAACTGAATTACTTCAATGTGTCGGCATGTGCTTTACCCAGACTTGCGTTGGAAGCCTGTGCACCTGCCCAGAATGGAACCGCGATGTCTGCAAAGTCTTTCTGCGACTGCCAGACTTCAGCAAAGAACTCGTTCTCTTCCGCAGCTTTTTGCAGCGCGCTTTGTGCCGCGGCCATATACTCGGTGAAGTATTCTGCAGGAGTGTCTTCCAGAATAACGCCGTGATTGTCTGTCAGATCCTTCAGTGCTTTACCGTTTTCATAAATACGGTAAGACATTGACTTCGACAGCGACGCATTGGCTGCAACTTCCAGCGCCTTCTTTTCTACATCGGTCAGGTCATTGTAGACATCAAGGTTCAGATACATATCGGCGTTAACCACCACCTGATGCAGGCCCTGCAGATAGTAGTGCTTCAGCACTTTCTGAAAACCGAAAACAGAGTCAGGCTTCGGGCAGCACCACTCAGCCGCGTCGATTGTGCCTTTTTCAAGTGCAGGCAGAATGTCACCACCACCCATCGCAACGGCTGGAACACCGATGTCTGCATAGGCAGCGCCAACCATGCCGGGAGGTGCACGAAAACGCATCTTGCGGAAGTCATCCATGGATTCAATAGGCTTCGGGAACCAACCCAATGCTTCCGGACCAACAGGCTGCAGCATGAAACCTTTGACGTTCACGCCCATCTCGCCCCACAGACGGTCATACAGTTCTTTACCACCGCCGTACTGGAACCAGCTGAGGAACGCAATATTGTCCATGCCAACACCGGCGCCCGCAACCGGAGCACCAAAGAGGTTTGCCGCAACGTGCTTGCCGCCCCAGTAGTGTGTCCAGGCAAAACCCGCTTCCACCAGGCCTGCGTCGACCGCATCCATGATGTCGCGAGGGCCAACCACAGCACCTGCAGGCAGTACCTCGATCTTCACCGAGCCACCGGTAAGCGCGTCGACATCCTTGGCGAATTCCTTCAGCATGAACACTTCGTCTGCTGTATCTGACAGTACCGACTGCACGCGAATAGTTGTTTCAGCATGAACGCTGCCGGCGAAAAGCGCTGCAGCAGCAGCCAACGCGCCGAGTACACGGGTAAATTTCATAGTTCCTCCAGACGGATTTGTAGCGATAAAATTAAGGTAACGTAAGCCTCACCAGACCTTCAGTTATACTCTGCGAGCACGAATTTAAAGTCAAGATGTAAACACTTTACATTCAGTAGCGGACGTGGATTGTCGCGATGCTGTATGAAAAACCTGCTGTGGTCCTAAGATAAACACATAACTGGATGTATCTGAACAGGTCGGGCAAGGCTCAGATAAACTAAGTCCTTTGCCTTAGCGTTGCGGAAATCCATCGCACTCAACAGTATGTGCGTCGGCAAAACCCTTCACCAGCACAGCGCAGTCCGTTTGCATCGCAAACAGATGAAAATCAGGCAACGACTCGAGCAGCGGCATGATGTCACCGAAGCGGCCTTGCATCACCGACATTACAGATCTGAACCGGTCTGACTTGCGGTCGATCAACTCTGCTTTAGCTGAAAAAGTCACTCGCTTGCGGGCATGAAGTTTTTCCGCATCCTGCTCGTTCTCAATGAAAAGCAGACTGGCACGCGGATTGGTTTTCAGATTGCCGGTATGTACGGAAAGATCACTTACAAAAACGTGTAACTGACCATCCACAATGCCATAAGGTGAATAACTGATCTCAGGTACACCGTCTACGCTTGCGGTTGCCATTAGGACAGTATCGAATCGTGTAATCAGATCTTTGATATCGTTATGCAATTCTTTATTCATAAACCTGAACTTGAAAGTTATAAGTAGTAAGCCCTGATTCCTACATTGACATTTGCATTAACTCGGAGACTTCAAGCGTACCGTTAATATCAAGGAACGGACATCCGCTGGCGATCTCGACAGCAGCTTCAATAGAATCTGCCTCAATAATGGTATAACCGGACATCGTCGAACTTCCGCCCTCTGCTACCGTACCACCAGGGCTGATCGTGTGTGTTTTAGCCAAGGGATTCGCAGGACTGATACATGCCTCACCCATGGATCCGAGCCACTCTTTGTATTTTTGCATATGCGCCATGCCCTCTTCCTTCGTTGCAGGCTTGTCACCGCCAAAATATACAATTGCGTATTTGGTCATACTTACTATGCTCCTGTTCGACACTTGTTTTTAAAGTAAAAAATCTTCGGTTGCTTTGCCTGCCCCGAACAGCAGTATACCCCTGATCGAAAGCAGTCAGTTACACCAATCACCGGCTACCACCAAGCCGAACCTACCAGTGCAATCCATGTCAGACAGAGCCTGATGACAGCTACAAACCCGAATCTGCAAAGCACACGAACTCGCAGCATCACCTTGCTGATGGTTGCCGAGATTACAGCGATGAGTCTGTGGTTTGTGTCTGCAGCAATTCTGGGTGACATGGCGCGCGAGGCCAACCTCTCAACAGGAACACAGGCAGCGATGTCCACTGCTGTGCAGGCTGGATTTGTTATCGGTGCGATGCTATCGGCTGTAACAGGTCTTGCCGATCGTTTCGAGCCTCGCCTGGTTTTCAGCCTGTTCGCATTACTCGCAGGTATTTCCAACGCCCTGCTGTTATATGTGCCGCCCGGCAGCATCGAGTCAATTTTATTGCGCGGTTTAACCGGTGCATTTCTCGCCGGCGTTTATCCTGTCGGTATGAAAATCGCCGTCGGCTGGAGCCAGCGCCATCGTGGCTTGTTAGTCGGCATGCTTGTTGGAGGCCTGACACTCGGTTCCGCAGCGCCACATCTGCTTTCCTACTTCGGTGGCGCCGATTGGCGCTTAACTATCAGCGCAGCTTCGATGCTGTCACTGTTTGCTGCCATTGTGATTTTAAAAACCGACGATGGTCCTTATCACAGTAAACAACAAAAATTCGACATCACAACGCTTACGCAAGCATGGACTAACATCTCTATACGACGTGCCTTTGGTGGTTACCTCGGACACATGTGGGAACTCTACACAATGTGGGCATGGATAGGCGTGGCACTGGCAGCAAGCTTTGCCAACCAGCTTCCATCAGCAGAAGCCAGTGATCTGGCTAAACTGGTTACATTTGTTGTGATAGGCTCAGGTGCCATAAGCTGCCCGCTTGCCGGTTACCTGGCTGACCGGATCGGCAAAGCAGAACTGACTATCATCGCAATGGCAGTCAGCGGACTAAGCGCCATCTTCTTTGCACTGTCGTTCGGTGGCAGTATATGGTTACCGATTGTTGCAGCCATCATCTGGGGGATATTTATAATCCCTGATTCTGCTCAGTTTTCGGCATTGGTTGCAGACTTCTCTGATGCGGACAAATCCGGATCTCTGATGACGCTTCAAACAGCACTCGGCTTTGCCCTGACAACCGTAACGGTGCAGCTATCACCCTTGGCAGCAGCACAAGTCGGCTGGCCGATACTGATGGCTTCGCTGGCGATTGGACCGGCGGCGGGAATCTACTCAATGTGGAAACTTCAGAGCAAATATAAACACTGATGTAGCCAGCATGGAAAGTATCTATAATAGGCAGCAATTCATTAGCGCCGGCAGAAATCACTGGCTGCCAGCATGCCAGAGACAATACACCGCAATATTTTGAGGGATGCATGTCACAGGTAAAAATACTCGTTTTCGCCGGTAGTGCCAGAAAAGATTCGTTTAACAAAAAACTCGCTCGCGCGGCAGCAGACACCGCAGAAAAGTCGGGCGCATCCGTCACCTATGCAGACCTGGCTGACTATCCTGCCGCTGTTTACAATGGCGACGACGAAGACGCCAACGGCATACCTCAATCCATGCGGGACTTCAAAGCATTGATGCAACAACACGATGGTTTTGTTATTTCCACACCCGAATACAATGGTCACATTCCACCCTTGTTATGCAACACTTTCGACTGGGCATCGCGCACTGAAGGAGATGAAAAAGGCAAGGTCGCATTCGACGGTAAAAAAGCAGCAATTATGGCGACATCGCCGGGACGTCTCGGCGGTATCAGAGTACTACCGCGTTTACGCGACACACTCGCCGAACTTGGCGTGGTAGTCGTACCGGGTTTTGTCACACTACCACTAGCCGAAGATGCCTTCGACGGCGATACACTGCAAAGTGAACCAGCCCAAAGAGGCGTACAGCGACAAATTGATAAACTTATCGCTGCGTGTTCTTAACCCCCGACAATAGAGGATAATCACATGACAGAAAAAGCCATACTTGCCGGCGGATGTTTCTGGGGTATGCAGGATCTCATTCGCAAAAAGCCCGGTATTAAAAACACCACTGTCGGTTATACCGGTGGTGATGTTCCGAACGCCACCTACAGAAACCATGGCACTCATGCTGAAGCCATTGAAATTGAATTTGATCCGCAGGTTATCAGCTACAGAAAAATACTCGAGTTCTTTTTTCAGATTCACGACCCTACAACCCTGAACCAACAAGGTAATGATCGCGGCATGTCTTATCGATCGGCAATCTATTATTGTAGCGATGAACAGAAGTTGACTGCTGAAAAAACCATTGCAGATGTCAATGAATCAGGACTCTGGCCGGGGCGTGTTGTTACAGAAGTAGAGCCGGCAGGCGAGTTCTGGGTAGCCGAGCCGGAGCATCAGGACTACCTCGAGCGCATACCGAACGGATATACCTGTCACTTTCCACGTCCGGACTGGACGTTGTCGACATCGAAGGCCTGATTAACTATAAGCTGATAACTATAGATTGATTACCTATAGGCTTTACAATAACGAGACTGTTACCTGCAGGGTGGTATAAGCTTATCCCACCCTCAACTGGCTGTATAAATATTCAGTCTGTTGCCATTATCTGATCTTCATCAACCACAATAACCATAGGAACGTTAAGCTCGAAGTGCTCGAGTATTGCACTACAAATTTCCCGCTCATGCGCGGCGCGTACTGCATGTATGCCATAGGCCTGCGCCACAGCAACATAGTCCGGCACTGTGAATTCAACACCAACCGCAGAGACTCCCGCACGTCGCATGCTGTTTTTAATTTCAAGATAACCGCCGTTACACCAGACAACCACAGCAACCGCACAAGCGGTATCTTTCAAAGCACCAAGCTCTCCAAGTACAAACTGCATTCCACCATCACCAATCAGACATACGACCGGTGACTTTCCCGACGCCAACGATGCACCGGTAGCTGCCGGCAGCGCATAGCCCAGCGTGCCAAAGCCAACAGACGAATTAAACCAGTGCCCTGGTTGTTGGGTATTAAAAATCATATTGCCACTGTAGATGATCTGCGTGGAGTCACCAACAAAAATACAATCCGCAACCTGATCACGTATTGTTTCAAGAATTTTAAGATGACGCAGTTCTCTTGGTGCAAGCTCTGCATACGCCAGCTGCATTGATCGATCTGCGCGGTCCTTGCCACTACCGGATACAACAGGCTCAATCTCATCGAGTAGCTTTTGAACTGTTAGTCTGACATCACCAATCAGACTTACATCAGCAGAAAAATTATTATTGATCTGCAGCGGATCAATATCACACCGCACTATCTTGCCATCAATTTGAAACTGATCATCTTTGAACTGATCGTAGTCAGTTGGTGAAAGCTCTGTGCCGAGCGCCAGTACAACATCGGCCTCGTTAAGGATTTCGCGCACCGGGTGATAAGTACAGGTCGCAGGCACTGCAAGTTCGTGCGTGTAAGCAAGCACACCACGGGCGTTGATGGTCATGTGTACCGGGGCATTTAATTTTTCAGCCAGTTGCTGTACTTCAGACGCTGCGTCAACGCTTCCTCCGCCGGCAAGTATGACTGGTCGAGACGCAGAACTCAGCAGCATTGCTGCCAGTTTGATATCTGCATTTGCTGCAACCGGGGGTTCAGGTAACTCTGGCACTTTAGCCAACAGGGTTGGATCTGCCGGACTACCAAGTAATTCCACCGGCAACTGTAAGTGAACCGGACCCGGTCTGGCGCTTGCAAAACAACCGAACGCCCTGGCAATGGCCGCAGGAAGTTCTTCAGCACTCAATACAGTCTCGCTGTAGCGCGTAACCTGGGTACTAAATGCCAGCTGATCAGGCATTTCATGCAACATGCCCTGTGCCTGAGGTGTCGCTATGGTGTCGTTGACACTGGACACAACCAGCATTGGTATAGAGTCGGCCAGTGCCTGGCCCATGGCGGTGGCAATATTACCCAGACCGGGTCCGGTAATAACGAAACAGACACCCGGCTTACGACTGACACGTGCATAACCGTCGGCCATAAAACCCGCACCCTGTTCGTGACGAGGTGTATGGTGCTGAATCGGGCTTTCCGCAAGACCGCGATAAAGCTCAACCGTGTGCACACCCGGTATGCCAAATACATGCTCTACCTGATAGTGCTCTAAAAGTTTGATTAGTGCCACACCAACGGTGAGCGGAGAAGAATTCATGGAGTTTTTCCGTTAGTGAAGCGACCGGGAGTCTGCGCGCAGAACCTCTGCTACGAGTGCAACGCTTCGATGCTAACAGATTATTTCAAATACACCATCCACCACTACCATATGATACGGGTCTGGTCGGATGAAGTTAAAAAGATCAGCGGGGGCATTGCACCCCCGCTAACTACTTCAACGCCGTAATGGCGAGGCCGGTAATGGGGAAACCGACCTTTCTCGAGATTTAGCCTTTCTTTTCGCTCAACTCGCGAATAACATCAACAACTCGCTCGTTGGAGCCGGCAACTGAGCCGGATGTCTTGTATCGACGGTCAATGACAACACTTGGAACACTGTTAATTGCGTCCTGTCGTGCCATATCCATAGCGCGTCGAATCTTTGCATCCACCGCAAAAGACTTCATAGTCTTCAAAAATTTGTCGGCGTCTATACCTTCCAGTCCCAAAGAGCCAGCCCACTTTGAAATTTGCTTCGGCGATGCAAGTCGCTTCTTCTCTTTGTGGATAGCATTGAAGAAAGGTTCAAAAAATTCTTCCTGTATGCCAAGCACCTGTGACGCATAGAAAGCTTGCGAGTGTGGCGTCCATGCAGGATTAAGAGGAGGCGCTTCACGAACAAAATCAACATGATCAGGTTTTGTTGCAGCCCAGCCGTTGATGGTCGGCTCAAAAGCATAGCAATGTGGGCAGCCGAACCAGAAGTACTCCAGCACTTCCACTCTGCTGTCATCCGCTTTTTTCGGCGGGTTGGGCAGTTCCTGGTAACCGGCTTGCGCATGCGAAGCGCTGGAAAATGCGGAAAACGCAAACACAAATAATGCAGCTTGAAGGATCTTTTTTATCATTAGCGAGTTCACCTCTCGGGATTAGTGGTTAGAGTTAAAAACTTGTGGCAGAAAGTTGTGTCAGTGGCACTTTAAAACTTATTGTCTCCGGAGCTAAGCAGATTTCATCACTACATGCCTGCACCTGAAGCTCAATATCGGTTGTAACTGAACCTGCTGTCGTTTCCGGCAGTTTACCAGTCAGATGCACCTTGTCTTCCAGCAGACTTAATTGTGATCGCTGAAAACCAAGTTTACGTACCACAGCCTCCGGATAGTCTACTTTAGCAAGTGGCTGCCCTTTAGCAAGGCTCAATTTGGTCGGAATCAGGTAATCCTGCAGTGGCTGATCAGAATTTACATGCCAACCGTCTGCAATATCGAGAACTACCGAAACTGTTTCATTGTCCACCGCGACAACAGTTGCCTTGACCTTACCTTTGGCAACATAGCGATGCGAGCCAACCTCTCCATTAATCAGATCATTAGTGCCGGTAAGGAAATAACCCAGGCCGCTACCACCACGAGCCAGCAGAGAAGAAAAGGCCGTCACTAAACGTTCTGCACGTTCACGATACTTGTCTTCGCCGGTGCGGTTCCACAACTGTACCAGTACTTTTAAGGCCAATGAATTACCGGTAGGTGACGCATTGTCATAAAGTGCCTTGGGCCTGGTTGGAAGTGTCGCCCCCGCCGCATCGGGCAGACCGATAAAATAGCCGCTATTTTCGGTATCCCAGAAATCTTTATTCATTGTGTCTACCAAAGCTATGGCCTGATCAAGCCATTTTTTGTCACCGCTGTCATCAAACGCGGTTATCAACGCCTGAGCAAGATAAGCGTAGTCAGCCTGGGAGGCGTTGGTGGTAGACCTTCCCTCAAAACGTGCTCTCCACAAGGAGTTATCGCTTTTGAGATTATTCTTTAAAACAAACTCGATCGATTTCATCGCTGCTTCTGTGTAGCGAGGTTCATCCAGAGTTTGCCCTGCTTTAATTAAAGCAGTGCTCATCATGGCGTTCCATTCAGTGATGATCTTCCTATCGGTTAATGGCGGGATACGCTTGTTGCGTTCTGCCAGTATAACTTCGGAGTATTTATCAAGTTTGGCTGCAAGCTCATCTTCGCTTATGTCGTAAACACCGGCCATATGTTCAAACGAATCTTCGAGCCGTAAAATATTTTTCTCTTCAAAGTTGCCATGTTCGCTGACACCCCAGAGCTCCAGTGCAAGATCTGCTTCTTCACTGCCAAGAGCGTCTGTCAGAATCTGATGAATCTCATCCTGCTCCCAGATGAAGTAAGTCCCCTCCGCACCTTCTGAATCTGCGTCTGTGGCGGAATAAAAGCCACCCTCGTCTGTTGTCATGTCGCGTAACACATAGTCTGCAATACGTCGGGCGGTACGTGCATGTTCCTGACGGCCGGTAAGTTCAAATGCCTTCAGATAGTTCTGTAGCAGACTTGCCTGGGTATAGAGCATCTTCTCAAAGTGCGGAATTAACCAGTCGCTGTCGACCGCATAACGATGGAATCCACCACCCACCTGGTCGTGAATGCCACCGGCACTCATACGCACAAGTGAGAAGTCCACCGCTTCAAGCGCCTTTTCGTCATCGTTTCGCTCAGCCATGTCTAACATAAAAAAGAGCGTCGATTCGCGTGGAAATTTAGGTGCCGGGCCGAAACCTCCCTGAAAACTGTCATGACCGAGCAGGAGATCTTCACGAGCCTGTTTAATCACTGACTCGCCAACCTCAATTGCTTCACCGGTCAGATTACTATTCTGGGCAATCGCTACCGCAAGTTCATTGGCGAAATCCGAAAGACGCGATCGCTCAGCACCCCAAATGTGATTAACCTGATTCATGGTACGGCTAAAAACATCCGGCGGCATGTAAGTAGCACCATGAAAAAGTTTACCATCAGACATCAAAAAACCGGACAGTGGCCAACCACCGCCTCCGGTAGTTACCTGCACACCCAACATGTACATGGCATCGACATCGGGAAGTTGTTCTCTGTCCACTTTAATCGGGATAAACTGCTCGTTCATTTGTGCAGCTATTTCTTCGGACTCAAAGCTTTCGCGCTCCATCACGTGACACCAGTGACATGTTGCATAGCCTATCGAGAGAAATACCGGCTTATCCTGAGCTACCGCTTTGTCAAAAGCTTCTTTGCTCCACGGATGCCAGTTAACCGGATTATGTGCGTGCTGTAAAAGATAGGGTGAATCTTCTTTTATGAGTCGGTTAATATATTGCGGTGTACCGTCTTCTTTGAAGTGTTCTGTTCTTGGTTCGTAATCCGGACCACGATCCTTATAGGTCTGCAGCAATTCTTTCTGTAGCTTTTCATCTATATCAAGAGATCCGGCAACGGCCTGATGAGACAGAAAAACAAATGCTGTAAGCACCGCATAAAGAACACTATTCATAAAACCGGGTCTCATAAAACCTCACCAGAATATTTTGCAACTGCATAGACAACATCATTTTCGTGCCATAGTTTTACATCTACACCGGAGAGAATTGTCTCGTCACTCTTGATAGAGAGCAGATCTTCAGTAGATGGCGTGAGGAACAAACTATACTCTTTTGAGGTCTCGGGATCAGACAGTTTCAGGTGTGCCGCAAGAGAACCATTGAGGGTACAGTATCTGCCACCTAAAACGGCAAGCTTTGCAAAAAAGCCCGAGTCCGGCATCTTTATCTCAAAGGGTAGTTCATTCAGCTGGCCTTGCAACTCTATGAGCGACCCGGACTCTGCATCCATTTTCAATTTGCTTGAGTGATTCAGCGCTACTTCTCTCATCACTGTATCCGTACGTTGTGAAGCAAGAATGTTCTGATGAGTCAAAACAACCAGCGACATCAGCAGCAGAGATGCTGCAAGTGCGAAGCTTATAACCCGGCTTCTCTGGTACGACTGCGTTTCATCGAGCATTGTATGCAGCAGATCACTACTCATGCTTTGCGACTGATAATGATCGATCAGTCGATTTTCAGCTTGCTCATCTGACACTGTCGAGTGCCTGGTTCTATTTGCCATCTCGAAGCCCCCCTGTTATCAGCTCGACTACTTCCGCCTTGGTATCATTAACACCATGAATGTTCTCGCCCGCCATCCATTTTTTCAGTTTGATTTTAGAGCGATGAATCATACTCAGGATTGTGCCTCTGGCGGTGCGTGTCATTTTTGATATTTCGTCCGCGGTATATCCTTCCACAATCGAAAGGTAGAGCGCCTCGCGCTCAACGTCCCGCAACCGATGAAGGAATCGGTCCATTTCTTCAGCGGTGATATTACCCGGCACAGAACTCTCGGGTGCGTGCAGTTCTTCTTCGTAAGCGCGGAATTGAATTTTCTTCGAGCGCCGATAGCCATCGATGTAAAGATTACGGATGGTCGTGTACAAAAGCGTTCTCTCGGGCGCCTTGTGATACCTGTTGTCCAGACGAATCCACGCATCGTGGACAAGGTCCTCCGCATCCTGACGATTCGTCGACAATGACAATGCATACCTGTAACCGGCATTCAAAATGTCAATATCTATCGATTTTCCACTACGCATGATCTTACTCTGGGGGTCACGTCCTGGATTCTTTGAGGAGGGCCACTTGAAAAGGTTCACCCTGTATTTGCGCCTTATTCACATAAACGATCAATAGCGAAAACTGATTGCATAAGCTGTCTGCACAGACTTATTTGTGTGTCGGATTGATGACACAGCCACTGCTGACAGACATCGAATTGACAGTGGTCAGCCAGCGTTAATTTTCACTACCTGGAAACGTCAAAAGCCGCCGACATCAGCTCTTTGGTGTAGGGGTCAACAGGTGATGTCACAATCTGCTCGGCATCTCCGCTTTCAACTACCTTGCCTTGTCGCATGACCATTATTTCATCGCTGAGCGCCCTGACGACTTTGAGATCGTGACTGATAAAGACATAGGCAAGTTGGTACTGCGACTGCAGATCACGCAGCAGATCTACGATCTGCGCCTGCACAGACATGTCCAGTGCCGAGGTCGGCTCATCGAGCACCACTAACTCGGGCTTTAACACCATGGCCCGCGCAATAGCGATACGCTGTCGCTGACCACCGGAAAATTCATGCGGGAAGCGCTGCAGGCTCGATTGCTCCAGACCTACTTCCTCTATTACCTGTGCCACAGCATGATTGCGGTCCTGTTCACTCTGTGCCGGTTGATGGACTTTTAAGCCCTCTTCAACAATTTGTTGAATTGACATACGCGGACTTAAACTGCCGAACGGATCCTGAAAAACAATCTGCATGCGTTGACGCAGATCTCTCATCTGTGCGGTGCTGTAATTATGCACCGGATGATCGTGGAAAAATATTTCACCCTCACTTTTTATCAGTCTGAGCAATGCCAGACCAAGTGTGGTTTTACCGGAACCGGACTCACCAACCACGCCAATAGTTCTGCCTGCGTTGACGCGTATATCAATACCATCACAGGCCTTCACATAACTCTTTACCCGACCGAAAAAAGTCTTCTTCACCGGATACCAGACCTTGATGTCTCGCGCGTCAAGCACCAGCGGGGTTTGTTTATCCTCACGCAGCGCTTTGGGTTTTGGCTCAGCGCTTAGCAAGTGACGTGTATAAGGATGTTGTGGTGACTCAAAAATCTGCTGCGGTGTACCGCGCTCTACGATCTCACCGTCGGTCATGACGCATATTTGATCAGCCATTTTTCTTACTACGCCAAGATCATGCGTGATCAACAGCAATGCCATACCGAGACGTGCCTGTAGATCTTTCAGTAACTCGAGTATCTGCGCCTGAATAGTTACATCAAGTGCTGTTGTCGGTTCATCGGCAATCAGCAGATCAGGTTCATTAGCCAGCGCCATGGCAATCATCACGCGCTGTCTCTGGCCACCGGAAAGTTCATGCGGGTAGGCAGTAAGTCTTTGTCGGGCATTGCGGATTCCGACCAGATCCAGCAACTCCAGTACACGGTCAGTCACAGCAGTACCACTTAACCCGCGATGCAGTTTTAACGACTCAGCTATTTGCTTCTCTATGGTATGCAGCGGGTTCAGAGAGGTCATTGGTTCCTGAAAGATCATACTGATCTCGTTACCTCTGACGGCACGCAATATTGATGGCCCCGCGCCGACAAGCTCATCACCACGATACAAAATGCTACCAGCCGGATGATGCGCTAACGGATACGGAAGTAACTGCATAATAGAAAGGGCAGTGACTGATTTGCCGGAGCCACTCTCGCCTACCAGGGCGACGGTCTCACCGCGATCCACCGTAAGAGAAACATTTTTAACCGCACGCGCTTCAGAAGCCCCACTGCCAAAAGACACATCTAAATTATTAATTTCCAGCAGCGGCCGGTGATTGTCAGCAGAAGGGTTCATGCAATCGACGGCTGGCTGAAAGTTTTACGCGGATCCAGTGCATCTCGAAGCGCTTCACCGGCAAAGACCAGCAGACTCAGCATAATGGCAAGTACAAAAAACGCAGTCAGCCCGAGCCACGGTGCATGAAAGTTATCTCTGCCCTGCTTTAATAACTCACCCAGTGACGGTGAGCCGGGTGGTAATCCCAGGCCGAGAAAATCAAGTCCGGTCAATGTGGTGACAGAGCCGCTCAGAATAAACGGCATGAACGTGACAGTAGCAACCATCGCATTGGGTAGTGTATGTCTGAACATGATGGTGCCATCGTTAACACCCAGAGCTCTTGCAGCCCGAATATATTCAAAGTTTCGTGCGCGTAGAAACTCTGCCCTGACAACACCCACCAACGCTGTCCAGCTAAACAGAATCATTAAAAACAGCAGGGTAAAAAAACTAGGCTTTATAACGCTTGCCATAATAATCAACAGGAACAACACCGGCAGCCCCTGCCATATCTCTATGAATCGCTGAGCTATCAAGTCCAGCCAGCCACCGAAGTAGCCTTGCACTGCCCCGGATGCCACTCCGATTACCGAGCTAAAAAGCGTTAACAACAGACCGAACAAGACCGATATTCTAAAACCATAAATTATTCGTGCGACAACATCTCTGCCCTGATCATCGGTGCCAAGCAGATGTCGTCTCTCTGGTGGCGTGGGTGCAGAGCCGGATAAATTAAAATCAACTGTGTCGTATGAAAAACGAATTGGCGGCCAGATCATACTGCCTTTTTCTTCTATGAGTTCCTGAATGAATTCATCTGTGTAATCCGCCTCGACTTCAAAGTCACCGCCGAATACTGTCTCCGGGTAGACTTTAAAAATTGGAAAGTGCATCTTGCCATCGTAGTTCACCAACAGCGGTTTATCGTTAGCGATAAACTCGGCACCGAGAGACAATATAAATAATATGCAGAAAACCCAGAACGAGACATAGCCACGGCGGTTGCGCTTGAATGTCTCGAGTCTGCGTTGATTGAGCTGACTCAGCTTTGATCGACCGGACATCATTAAAAATTACGACTCTCAAAATCAATACGCGGATCAATCAGGTGATACATGACATCACCAATCAACTGAAGTATTAAGCCAAGCAAAGTAAAAAAGTACAGCGTCGCGAATACCACCGGATAATCACGATTAATGGTCGCCTCCCAGCCAAGCAAGCCCAGACCATCAAGCGAGAAGATTACTTCTATTAATATGGATCCGGTAAATAAAATTGAAATAAATGCACTTGGGAAACCGGCAATCACAATCAACATAGCATTCCTGAACACATGTCCGTAGAGCACCTGTCGTTCACCAAGTCCTTTTGCCCGTGCCGTTTGCACGTATTGCATGTTAATTTGATCAAGGAAAGAATTTTTTGTAAGCATTGTGAGACTGGCGAACCCACTGATTACCATGGCAGTTACCGGCAAGGTAATGTGCCAGAAATAATCGATGATTCTCTGCCCCCAGCTCATCGCTTCCCAACCACTGGAGGTCAGGCCGCGCAAGGGAAACCAGTCAAGGTAACGTCCGCCGGCAAAAAGAATGATCAATAGAATGGCAAAAAGAAACCCGGGTATTGCGTAGCCAATAACAATGGCACCACTACTCCAGACATCAAACCGGGACCCATCGTTGACAGCTTTTTTTATACCCAGTGGAATAGAGATCAGGTAGACGAAAAGCGTGGTCCACAAACCGAGACTGATAGATACCGGCATTTTTTCAAGTACCAAATCAAGCACACGCTGATCACGGAAATAACTTTCGCCAAAATCAAAACGCGCATAGTCCCAAAGCATATTATAAAAGCGAACGTGCATCGGTTTATCAAAACCGAACTGCTTTTCCATATCCGCAATAACTTCCGGATCAAGCCCTTGCGCACCACGATATTTACTGGTGTTGTTATTGCCACCTGAAGCGGGCTCAGAGCCACCGCCCTGTATATCTCCCTGTTGACCGGAGAAAGCTGAAGTCGCGTCAGTCGCAGTACCGCGAAGCTCGGCGATAATCTGCTCAACCGGCCCGCCAGGTGCAAACTGAATGACGATAAAGTTGATCAGCATGATACCAAACAAGGTCGGTATGATCAGCAACAGTCGTCTTAGGATATAGGCGAGCATTAATAATTCAGTTTACGTTTTCCGGGACTCTCAACTTTATTTTAACGGTCAAGGTCAAGCTTGCTGTCGAGTTGTTCGTCTATCCACCAGGTACCGGGAAATCCGGTGCCATACTTTGGCTTGGTTTCCGGCTGTCCAAATCGGTTCCAGTACGCGAGTCTGAAAATATCGTTATAAAACTGCGGTACAACATGATCAAGCGAGAGCAGAACCCGGTCCAGTGCGCGAGTTCTTACCTGTAGATCTTCGAGCGTCGGGGCGGCAATTACCTCTTCTATAATGGCATCGACAACCGGATTTTTAATACCGAAGTAGTTGCCGGTCCCGCGCTCATCAGCGGCCTCGGTACCATAGTAAGATCTAAGTTCAGGGCCCGGCGGTGGGAAAAAATTAAACCTGACCGATACGATATCAAAATCAAAATCATCAGTTCTTACCTGATACTGCGAGGTATCGACAACACGGAACTCGGCATCAATACCGACTTTCTTCATAGCCTGAATAAATAACGCATGCACTCGTTGCGTACCGGCAGAGTTCAAAAGAATCTCAACCTTCATTTGCTTTCCGTCTTTCACAAGCTTTCCTTCTGACAAATTCCAGCCGGCTTCTTTAAAGAGCTTAAGCGCTTCACGTACCTGTTTGCGATTTCTGCCAGAACCATCGGTTACCGGTGATTGATAAGCTTCGGTAAAAACCTCCGGTGCCAGTTGATCGCGGTAAGGCTCAAGCACTGAAACTTCTTCAGGTGTTGGCGCACCGGAAGAACCAAACTCGGAGTTTGGAAAATAGCTGTTAATCCGTTCGTACTGGTTATAGAGAATGGTTCGACGGGTGGCTTCAAAGTCGTATAAGAAATTAAATGCTTTTCGCACCCGCTGATCATCAAACGGTGCACGACGGGCGTTCATCATAAACGCCTGAATACCTTGCGGCTGATTATCCGGCGGCGTCGCAAGAATGATATTGCCGTTGTCGACATCTTCAATCTCATAAGCCGTAGCCCAGCGCTTGGAGCTGTTTTCAGATCGAAAGTCTATTTCACCGGACTTGAAGGCTTCAACCATCACTTCAAGATCACGATAGTAGTCATATCGAATTGTGTTGAAGTTATTCAGGCCGCGAGACACTGCAAGATCTTTAGCCCAGTAATCTTCAACCCGCTCATAAGTAATGGAACGACCGGGCTCCAGCGATGCGACTTTATAGGCACTGCTGGAAGGTGAAGGATCAAGGGTGGTTTTGCTGATATCTTTGTCTGCCCAGTACGCAGAAGGCAAAGGGCTCATCCCTGCGGCAGCCAGTAACGGCTTCATTGAGCCTTTGGTGGTAAAAGTAAACTTGAGTTTGAGATCGTCCACTGCTTCGATGCTTTCAATCTCTTCATAGAATGACTTCAAAAACGGTCGACCATGAGTGCGGATTGTGTCAAAGGCGAAAACAAAATCTTTTGCTCTGATTGGCGCGCCGTCACTGAACTTCGCTTCTGGTCGAAGATTGAAAACAGCCCAGCTCTTGTCCTCCGGAAATTCGACAGTTTCGGCAATCAGTCCGTAGACCACTGACAGCTCATCAGCGGAACCCGTCATTAAACTGTCACTGGTCAGACTGATACTATTCGGGTACGTGCCTTTGAGAATATAGCTGTTCAGACTGTCGAAGCTGCCAAACGCACCCAGCACGATACTGCCGTTTTTAGGTGCATCGGGATTCGCATAGGGCCAGTGTTCAATACCGTCTTTGTACAACGGTTCGCCAAACTCGGCGACAGCCCAGGTTTTGGTTATTTCTTCCGCCACAACAGATTGCGGCAAAAACACAGCAAGCGCATACAGAAGCGCACAATAAACACAGTTGACGAGCCTTTTCATAGGACCACCGTTGGTTAATAAATATTCTGACAATTAGTTTAGCAGGCGCCACCGTATAAGTATTATATTGTGCGTTCGAACCACAATCAGTGGCTTTCCTGCATTACCATTTTCGGAGACTTCTCTTGAGCGAACAGGTAGCCGTAGTGACAGGCGCGGCGCGCGGCATTGGCCTCGAGACAACCAGACTACTCACCGGCAGAGGCCTGAAAGTCGTGATGGTTGATCGTGACGAAGATGAACTGCAATCCGCCAGCAATCAATTCGGCGAACAGATACTGCCTCTAGCGTTAGACGTTTCGTCACCACAACAAGTTGCAAAAATATTTGCTGAAACCGAAAAAAATTTCGGGCGTCTTGATTGCCTGGTAAATAACGCAGGTGTCGCAGACTTTGGCCCGATCGAAGACACCAGCTTTGAACGCTGGCGCACGGTTATGGAGACCAATCTTGACGGTGTCTTTCTCTGCACTCAGGCAGCAACGCGATATTTAAAAAAGACAGCCGGTTGCATTGTGAATATAGCAAGTATCTCGGGCTTACGAGCTTCCACTCTGCGTGTAGCCTATGGTACATCCAAGGCGGCGGTCATTCAGCTGACCCAACAACAGGCTGTAGAACTTGGAGAATTTGGCATACGGGCTAATGCTGTCGCCCCGGGACCGGTTCGAACAAAACTTGCCATGGCAGTACACACACAAGACATCATTGACGCCTATCACGATGCCATCCCTCTCAACCGTTACGGTAGCGAAGAAGAAATCGCGAACTTGATCGTATTTCTGTGCTCTAAAGAAGCGAGCTATATCACCGGACAGATCATTGCAGCGGACGGGGGGTTTGAATGCACCGGAGTGGGCGTACCCGCACTACGTAGGTGAACACACATGAACCAGGTACCCATTACCTCTATATACGCAGCCCTCCTCGGCTTGATATTTGTTGCAATAACCTTGCGTATTGCATTAACCAGAAATGCCAGAAAGCTCTCACTGGGTGACGGTGGCGACCGTGAATTTAACAAGCTTATTCGCGGACAAGCCAATTTTACAGAATCAACGCCTATTGCGCTGATACTTATATTGCTACTGGAGCTACAGGGAACTTCAGCCATTACTCTGCACACACTGGGTATAGCATTACTGGCCGGACGACTGTCTCACTACCTGCAACTAACCGGTAGCATTGAACCGCTAATCTTCAGGTCCGCTGGAATGATATTGACACTCGGCACTATTATGATTGCAGCCTCACGTCTGCTTACCGGCGGACTAAGCAATTAACTACCAGCGATTCAGTCTACAGGTAATAGCCACAGCAATTATGCTGATAAGCCTGAGCGCCTGCGTCAATATTGTTCGTCCGAATTTTTCCACCGAATTAAAATCACTGCGCGCCGGGCAATATAAACTGGACCCGCAACACAGCTTTATTATCTTTCGTATCGGCCACCTCGGGCTATCCAGCATAGTCGGGCGTTTTAACACGCTTGATGCCAGTCTCGATTTTGATCCGACAAACCCGGTCGGGCTGAAGCTAAGCGGATTGATTGCCGCAGACAGCATTGACCTTAACAACCCGGATCTGGAAGACACACTACAGGAAGCCAGTTGGTTTAACAGTGCAGAGTTTCCTCAGATAATCTTTGAGAGCACAAATGTCAGCGCTGCTTCAGACTCTACCCTGGAAATAGAAGGCATGCTATCCATGCGCGGAGTGACACAGCCTGTGACGCTACAGGCAACATTCAATGGCGGTGCAGATAATATTCTGACTCGCAAGTATACGATTGGCTTTTCAGCACAAGCGCAGATCTCTCGCTCAAACTTTGGCATGGATACTTTCACTGCATTTGTAGGAGATGTCATCGAGGTGGAGCTACACGGAGAATTCCAGCGCCAATAGGTTCTGTTGCCTTTAGGTAAATCGCAAAACCTGATCCGGATACCTCTCGTGAAACTAAACTATGCGGTAGTCAACTCGACTGCTATACAATAAAGAGCATCTTCATGCCATGCAGCGATACCCATGAGTGATTCAACAATTGCCTATTTCGGTTACGGTTCGCTGGTTAACCTTGAGTCACTGCGAACCCCTTACCTAAGCGCGCATCGAGCAACTGTAAAAGGCTGGAAGCGAATATGGCTTTCGCGTCCTCATGAACCCGACAGCTTTGCAGCATCTGAGGGACTTGCCTTCCTGTCAGTTACCAGGGCACCGGATTCAACAATAGATGGCATGATTATCGAAGATCATGCAAGCAGCCTTGAATCTCTGGATAAACGCGAATCGCTCTACTCCAGAGTAAACCTCGACAGCAACACGATAAAATTTCACGATAGCGACTGTAAAACCCGCGATCAGTTCCTATACGTGGCGGACGACCACCCGGCAGATAAAAAATCACGTATCTTAAGATCCTATCTGGATGTCGTCATGCAGGGTTACCATTATCATTTTGGAATTAAAGGCCTTGAAGATTTTTTCGCAACCACACTGCACTTTGACCTCGAAATTCAGGAAGATAGAAAAGACCCGCTCTACCCGCGAGCAACCAGACTAACAACCGAAGAAATAGAAGTTTTTGCCAGGTTTCGCTAACACTAGCCTTGCAACTGAGCCACAAAAAGGCATAATTGCCACGCGTATCGAACGAAGTTACACAAGAATAATAAAATGAAAAACAAATTCGAGCAGCAGCCCATGGCACTCCTTGTAGCACTACTTGCAGTTTTTTCCTCTACGGTTAACTCCCAGCCCAGCTACTACAAGGTCACCTCATCACTCGAAAACTATCTGAATGTTCGAGCTGAACCTTCCGTCGACGCAGCAGACGTCGGCAACCTCGACCCGGGGGCACAACCATTGGAGATTATCGAAACCGATGAATCAGGCAACTGGGGACGAATAATCTGGCAGGAAACCACCGCGTGGGTAGCGCTGAGATTTTTGGAACCTATAGAACTCCCACAGCTGGCTGACACTATCGTACCCATTGGCTTACTGTGCGCCGGTACAGAACCTTTCTGGACAATCGAGATTGAATCTTCACAAAATGCTGTACTAAACACACCCGAAGCCGCAACGCCGATGTCAATAACTAATGTTTCTGTTTCAAAAAACAGATCAGAGGACCCGGTGGCAATAGAGCTGTTTACCAAAGATTACTCTGCAGTCACTGTAGTAAGCAGACAAGCCTGCTCAGATGGCCTGACGGATATCAAATACAACTGGGCGGCTGATGTCATTCTACAGCCAGACTTAAACTTATTGTCCGGCTGTTGTGTTACACGTTAATCCGGGCTTTTTTTGTCACGCGCATCAGCGGCGCTAACACCGATTGCAGCAACCACCACACATACAACAGCGCAAAGTCCGCGCACGCCTATTCGCTCGCTCAATAAAACTGCACCAACCATTGCGGCTACCGCGGGCTCCAGACTGACCAATATTCCGTAACTGGCAGATGACAGCCGTTTTAACGCTTCAAACTCAAGCATAAACGGAATGGCCGTAAACAGTCCGACACTAAAGCCAAGCAACAATACCGTCGGATTGAAAAGATTTTCCATCGATACAGTCGATAACACCGGCACCATTAACAGTGCGGCGACAGTCATGCCGATCAACAAGCCATCATTGCCTTGCAGGCGATCAGAAACGCGTCTCGCCAACAAGGTAAAAATCGCCCAGGCAAGCCCCGATAGTGATGCATATAAAATTCCGATCGGGTTGAGATCAGCCCCTGAAAACGGGGTCAGCAGTACTATGCCGGTAGCCGCTAGTGCCACCCAGCCCAGATGACTGAGTTTTCTTGACGTGAGGGCAGATACGGCCAACGGCCCGCTAAACTCGATGGCCACGGCTACGCCCAGCGGAATGATTTCGATGGCTTTATAAAAATAGTAATTCATGGCCGCCATGCATAAGCCGAACACCAGCAACAGCGGCCAGTGTTTACCGACCGTGCGCAACCAGTCAGGGCTCAATCGCGGGCCGAAAAACAGCCAGAAAAGCAGTGCAGAAAAAATCAGCCGCATCGCCACAGCACCGTCGGCACCAATAACAGGAAACAGGCGGGTAGACAGAGCAGCTCCCAGCTGCACCCCCAGAATTGCCAGTAATACCAGCGTATGCGGTGGCACACGAGCAAAGCGCGCACTCACTGACTGATCTGATTCAGGGGTATTCAACAGGATGCTGACTTCCGGGAGCGGGGAACCAATTGACGGCACAACCATCAAAATGTGACTGCGGCGAGCGCAATAATATGGCATTGACGCTCGTTGTGATAGTACGGCTGCACCAATTTTGCATCAATACAGGGCGTTAACCATCCCCATTGCTACAGGGCACCAGAGATGAATACCAGTAAGAATCGTCGCAACTTCCTGCGCAAGGCAAGCGCACTTTCGGCCACTATGGCTTTGTCAGGTGGCATCAGTGGTAATGCATCTGCCCAGCACACGCGAGGCATAGAAGGCCAGCAGGCACCGGAAATAAAGCTCGACTACTGGATCAACGCGGACGGAGAGCCGGGACATTTCTCGGTAAAGGAATCGCGTGGCAAGTGGGTATTTCTCAAATGCTTTCAGGACTGGTGTCCCGGTTGCCACAGCAGCGGCTTCCCCACACTACAGGCATTCTCGGAAAGATTCGCAGATCACCCCAAAGTTGCTATCGCGGGAATACAAACCGTATTCGAAGGCTTTACATCCAACACAGTCGAAGATGTACGCAAGTTGCAGCTTCGCTATGACCTGCCAATCACCATGGGCCATGATCCCGGCGATCCCAAAACACACGACCGACCTGTCACCATGAAGGCATATCGTACCGGTGGCACACCGTGGCTGATACTCATCTCGCCGGAAGGCACTGTGGTATACAACAACTTCCATGTGAAGACAGAATCACTGATCGAGTATGTTGAAAGTCAGCTCGGCTAATCATTAGTTTTAAGACCGTATAAGTTTTAAAAAAGGCAGCAGAGAAGATTCACTCTGCTGCCCCGCACGCTTTACTCAGCGATATTCATTGCTTGCATACTGATCACCACCTGCTGTACCAGCGGTGTAAAATAGCTCAAGTCAGGCGTTTTCATTTGCGCGGACTTTCCCGCATCATCCAGAAGACGAACCGCGATAATTTTATTGAGATCAGCGATTGACTCAAACGCATTAGTCTCTGTCGTATTCATCGCTCCACCCTGCAGCATAAGTGAATGTACAGACGCTTCTGAGAGTTCGTGCGCTAAGGATACATACTATTGTATCCGGACAGCACCCGGTGTTCTGCCAGCGCGCGACCAATACAGCAAAATACCCGCAAAGCACGCTAGCGGATTAGATTATTTAAGGTACACTCGATCCTACTTACACATCTGACAGTAAAACTATAATGCCCGCTCTTCTTGATAACGTAGATCCAAACGGTCTGCTCGAATATTCTGTCGTATACACCGACCGCTCCCTGAATCATATGTCGCAGTCATTTCAAACGGTGATGCGCGATTTATCTTCAATGCTCAAAGAAACCTACAACGCTCACTCTGCCGTCATTGTACCCGGCAGCGGCACTTTCGGTATGGAAGCTGTGGCACGCCAGTTTGCCAAAGACAAAGAGTGTCTTGTCACACGCCACGGCTGGTTCAGCTACCGCTGGTCTCAAATACTCGAACGCGGTGGCCTGCCATCAAATACCACAGTCCTTAAAGCGCAGCGGGACACGAGCAATCAAAACGCACAGTTTTCACCGGTCAATATAGACGAGGTTGTTAAAACGATAAAGACCAACGAAACAGATATTGTATTCGCACCACACGTTGAGACTTCTGCAGGCTTGATCCTGCCGGATGACTATATCAAGCAACTGGCAGACGCAGTACATTCAGTCGGCGGCCTCATGGTTCTCGATTGCATAGCCTCCGGTACCATCTGGGTGGACATGCAAAAAACCGGTGTTGATGTACTCATAAGCGCACCACAAAAAGGCTGGAGCGGCCCGCCATGTGCCGGTCTCGTGATGTTAAGTGAACGCGCCCGTGAGGCTATAGACAATACAGAAAGTGACAGCTTTGCCTGCAACCTCAAGCAATGGTTGCAGATTATGGAAGCTTATGAAAACGGTGCACATGCCTATCATGCCACCATGCCCACCGAGAGCCTCAGAGTATTCCGCGATGTCATGAAAGAAACTTTTGAATTCGGTCTCGATAACGCAAAGAACGCTCAGCAGGAACTTGGCGAAAAAGTACGCGCGCTACTAAAGAGCAAAGGACAAATCAGTGTTGCCGCACAAGGTTTTGAAGCACCCGGGGTGGTAGTGTGCTACGCGAGCTCAGCAGAAATTAAAACCGGTAAAGTGTTCGCAGAGCGCGGCATGCAAATCGCCGCAGGAGTGCCACTGCAATGTGATGAAGGAGAAGATTTCTCCACCTTTCGCTTAGGCTTGTTCGGACTCGATAAACTTAAAAACGTCGACCGCACTGTTGCCTCATTAAAAACAGTGGTAGACGACATCTTCTAATAAACCACAGCAGCGCTTTTGCGTTTAAGCGAAAGCACGCTCTTTTGCACCGTGAAAAATGCGTTGGATTAGCACTATAGATTCTCGCCGTTCAAAAAATAATAGATAGCGGTTGTAACTTTTAACCGGGCACATCAGAAGAACAGACGATCCGGACATACTGAATCAATCGACACGCCAATACCGCCTTCCATTGCTGCGATACGCTGCTCCAGCACATCGGTTGTAACGAGAAATCTGCACCGCACCCGGCAACAAATCAGGCAGATTCGGCATAGTTCTCACCCTGTAGATTGATTCACTTCTTAAATTATCGCTTCCCGGACGTTTTTTCTTCAAGTTTCAGATCTGTGGCCGATAACGTGGCCTGTACCAACGATTACATGGACGTGTGTCAATCAATTTCAACAAATTCACGTTAGGCAAAAATGAAAAAACAACACGGTCTAACACTAATAGAAGTTGTGATCGTGATGGCCATCACCGCCATTCTCGCATCAATATCAGTACCTTCCTACTCTCGCTACATTGCGAGAGAAAAACTCAGAACTGTCCAGTCTGATCTTGAGGTTCTGTCACTCAAGTTTGAAAATCGCTACCAGCGAGTTTTATCCTACCCTGCATCAGATGTCGACGACACATCAACGCTTAAAGCTCAAATTAATGGCTGGGTCCCTTCATCTGCCACCGATGAAATCAATTTCTCAAGTGAAAATTCTACTAGAAACAGCTACACCCTAAAGGCAACAGGCACCGCCGGCTCTCTCAAGGACTGTGTGATCACGTTGACGCACGAGGGCAATAAACTGATCAGTAACTGTGACTCACTGGCTGCTGACGGTACCTGGATATGAAGCGCAATACGCTAGGCTATACCTTGGTTGAAATGACCACGGTACTTGCTGTGACCTCCATTCTTACAGCCAGTACCATCCCGCTCGGAGCTTTCTGGCTACAGAGAAACCAATTGATCGAGGCCGAAGGTGAACTGGCAGTCGGCATTGGAAAAGCAGTAAGCTCTTCACTACGCAATGAATTTGCGCACGATGCAACTGACCCGATAGCTGCTGTTTGTATCTCTGATCTCAATCAGCTTACGGTACTTGAGGCAGACAACAGTACTTTGCCAAATTGCTCAACAGCAAGCGGAGTCACGATATGGAGTGCCAGCCTACCGGAAAATTTAACTATCACAAGCTTCGATGTTCCCGTCAGCTGTTTCTGCTTTGACTCCAATGCCCGGCTGACCGCAAATAGCTGTAATAGTTGTCTCACAAATGCCACTGTCGACCTGGCTGTTGGCTCACGAGAGGATACCTTTCATGTACAGTAATTCTCAGCGGGGCACCTCACTTATCGAAGCCTTAATAGCCATGCTGCTAATAGCGCTCGTTGGCAGTGGAGCTATTCACCTAACCAATAGAGCCACTGCCTCGCACACAGATCAGCAGCTTCTGACAATAGCAATCACCCAGATGCGTTCTGCACTCAAAACACCGGACATCTGCACAACACCACCTGTTATTCAACTACCGAATAATGTTTCACTAACAGCCCAGGTGCAAGGATGTAGCACAACTACCGCAACAATCGGGGGAGTTGCGATAAACAACATTCAAACACCGTTAACGTTATCGGTTACCTCAGACTTACTGGGCGGCCAGGTAGTAGTTGGCGGAACATGGAGATCATAGTTGATGGATCAGTTAGCTCCACCGATATCACGTAAATCCCAGACAGGCACGAGCCTGATAAGCCTGATGCTGGGGGTAACCTTATCCATATTCGGTATGCTGGTGACCACCAGTATGCATGCCAGACATCAGGCCGCAGTTAATTCACTGGAATACTCTATTTCGCACAACCGCCAGCTGATCACGGCTTTAATCTCGATAGAGAAAGAAGTTCAAAGTGCGGGCTATGGCATCACCATGGCAGACCAGAGCAATATTATTACACAGACTACTCCTGCTACTGCAACCACACCCGCGGGCCACTCATTACTTTGGCGCTACGTTGATAATGGAACCACAGTTTGCAGAGGCTTAAGAGAGCGTGGATTTTTTGACGACGGCATAGAACATAGAGCATTGATACTAATATCCTCCCCTACAGACTGCAATACCACCACCCCGCTGCAAAACTTTTTATGGGACAGACTGGAAGGGCGTCTCGGACAATGGGAAGTACGCAATGAGCTCACCGACTACATAAACACCAATGAGACCTTATTTACTTTTAACCTGACCTCAGCCACATGCTCCAGCCCGGGCCAGACGCAATTCGGAACACATTTAATCGCAACAGTATCAGCGCCAAATACCGCTGAACTCAACGGTAACGCAATTCCTGCAAACAACGTTACTGCATGTCTTTTAAACATTTTCCCTATCTAGGCGATCGCATAATGAGACAACTAAAATCAAGTCCGGCAAAACAAAGCGGTTTGGCATCACTGGTGTTTGTCTTGCTGGTAACTCTGGTAATTACTTCTTCAACCACAAACGTGGTTAAGACAATAAGAAACACACAAGAGGTCAGTACAGCCGTCAATGCAACATCACATGCACAAGCTGCAACATGGGTTGTAGCAGAGGCGTTCAGAATATATTTGCAGTCGCTCAATGTTCTGCAACTTCAGGCAATAAATCAGGGTGATATAATACCGGTTACCATGGATCCGATATTCGGTAATCTGACCGCGCAGATCGACACAGCCGTCCAGAATGCCAGTGGCAACTTCGACATATCAGCGACAATTGTAAACCGACACGCCGCATCGCGGAGTTCTGCGTCACTTAAGGTTGCCTATGATGTTAATGTTGTTACAACACCAAGCAACCCCACGCCTCCCACACCAACAGTAAATTTTAACGACAGCCTGAATATAAACGGCGGCATCGAGTTACTAAACAATGGCAACCCTGTGAATTTATCAGTAGACGGAGATGTCGACATCGGCGGCGTGAGTGTCAACCCGATAAACAGTATATACGCTACCGGCACAGTAGAGATAGATAGTCGAGTCACTGTTGATTCAATCTTTGCTGAGGATGACGTCATTCTGCGCAACACCATCGCTCAAACCGTACGCACTCTCGGCAACCTAACGGCAGAAGGAAGTGCAACCGTTTTTAACAGCCAGGCCAATGGTGACATTCACATAGACGCCAGTGGTCGCTTTGAGCAAGTCAGCTCCAGGCAAAACATAACAGTCACCAGAGGAGGTGCCGGTCAGGGGGTGCTTAACGCCGCCGGGGATATTACGGTAACCAGTACAGGCTCCATAGATTCTTTAAGTGCAAAAGGCGATATTAACTTCGGCAACTGGTTTACAATTGGCGAAGCTGTGAGTGAAGGTAATATTAGATGTACCAGTCCGCACTGGTCGCCAACTGAAAGCATAACTGCCAATGGCAGTTTAATAAACTGCGGAAGTACCGTAGATAAATTTACAGCAGGTGCGAACAATACAGTTACCACGATAGCCGAAATCACCCCGGGAACACTGACCTTACCAGAGATCGATGTCTGGACCTTAAGAGATAGTGCAAACTATTTTGTTGAATATAACTCTGATAACAATAGTATTGAAGTGACAGTTAACAACGTAAATGGTCTGCCGGATGGTTCTGTTTACAAGCTCGCGAGGTTTCAGCAATCAGGTGCTCCTTATATTGACTATCTTTGCAGCACGGTTGGCAGCGATGGAAAATGTACCTCACCATCAACGCCTACCGCGCCGATTTGCTTTGGATATTCACTGAACAACGACTGCATAACCTACAACACGGGCACCAATACTTTCAGGATTTTCCCTAACACGACAGCACCCGGAGTAATTTTTTTCGACGGCAATCTGGAAGTCGGCAATGGTCATAGTATGTCGACCATTCTTGCAAGCGGAAATATCAAAACAAGCGGTAATTTCAGGCTCTGGGCCGCTAACCGCGGATCGTATGAATACATTTGCGCTGCTAACGCAGATCAAGCTCCATCCGCTGTTCGCACGAGATACACCGAGGCTTACTCCACGCACTATCCAGTCAATCTGTGTGACATTGCAAACAGCGACTATTTACCAACCAGCGTTGGAAACATTGGCCTCGCCGCAGGAGGCATTAATCCTGATATCAACGAAAACCCGCATGGTCTCTATAGCGGTGGTAACATCGATCTTGGCAGTTCAACTGATATCGTCGGTGGTGTATTTGCCGGAAACTTTCTACAAACCAATGGCAACGTGAATATACAGGGAGCGGTCAGCGCCGGCGCGCAAGGCGATCCGAATTCCAGCAATAATTCGCTTGGTGCAAGAACCGTAATAGATTTTGCAACAGTCGGAGATTTCGATCCACTAGACACACCAATCACACAAACGCCTCCGCCGCCACCGCCCACCACGACAATAACTTCTGTTCTGAGAGGGTCACGGCCACTGTAAGAACTATGCAAAAAAAAGCACCTGACCGGAGAACCGGCCAGGTGCTGTGTGCAGCGTATCTGGGGAAAGTGGCTATCGGCGCGTAATATTGAGCCGATCCAGTGAGAAAGTGCCTGTACCCCAGAAGGTTTCCGTTCCGAGCTCAATCGCACCCATCCAGGTGCTGTCTACGATACGCGGGACACCAAACGCAGGTCCGTTGTTGCGAGTCCAGTCAATAAAAGCACTCCAGTCCAAACGGCCGGAGCTGAACGGATTTTGTGCAACAAATGCTACGTATCCCCAGTCAAGCGCCGGATTCACAAAGACATCCCAATCACGACCATCGATGCGAGCGGTGGCAACCTGCGGACCCGGTGTGCGTATTTCCGGCTTACCAACCCAAACCATCATCTCAAACTGCTTGTTGGCGTCCTCAGCCTCACGGCTATAGTGAAAAAACGATTCGAAAGCAACATTACGTTCAGCGTTGCCAGTTTCAGAGAAGGCGAAGTCGATAGTAAATCGAGGCACGCTGTTCAATGGTGCCGGTAACCCGGTTTCTGCAACGGTACCAGACTGGTTGAAACGTGTTTTACGACCGTAGTAGACCTGTGGGTAGGATTTCACAGAGAACTCGTTACCTTCTGATGGATTCAGCCAGTTGTAATCCCACCTTGCCACCGGCTGTGATCTGTTGCCACTCAGCGTGATGCACTGTGACCAGCGGTTCGAGAATACTGCTGACGCGTTCCAGACGTTATTTTGCAGCCTGAAGTTGCCGTAGGGAATCTCAAACCAGTCTTCACAAACCCTGCGGTTGAAAAGTGGGTTGTCTCGGGTGGCTGTGGCGCCTGGCTGAACCACACAAGTTTGATTATTCTCAAAACCAAATCCGCTGTTGTTCACGTCACTCGCGTCAGTCAAACAAATCGGTCGTCCGTTCACCGAACCAGTCGCGGCGAGTGCCACCGGCGGCGGTGGAGGTGGAGCCGATGTGTTTCTGGAGTCAGTGCCACCGGCCCCGTTGCTGCCGGAGTTGTTGTTAGCGGAACTGCTGCCACCAGAGTCGCTGCTGGAAGCACTGGTTACCTGACAGGTACGGCCATTCTCAAAACCGAATCCATCACCATCGGGATCAGATTGACTGCTGGCGCATGCCGGAAATCTGGATGAGCTGGCAGCAGAGGAATTGTTGCTACCCGAGCTGTTGCTGCTGGAACTGGTTACCGAACAGGTACGGCCATTCTCAAAACCGAATCCATC
>CAZKAQ010000033.1:16339-33219 GCA_964550655.1 uncultured Granulosicoccaceae bacterium | reverse complement strand
CTGTTTAGCGCTATTGACTCTGAGCGCCGAATCCTCATGAATAATGCAGGCTAGGCGGAGAAGAACATGGCAACACCCATAGACATCCGCGTGCCGGATATTGGCGAGAGCGAAAGTGTTGAAGTTATCGAAGTACTGGTACAACCAGGTGATAACGTCAGCGCAGAACAATCGCTTATCACACTGGAAAGCGACAAGGCCAGTATGGAGATTCCATCAACCCATGATGGCTCCATAACCGAGCTACTGGTCAAGATTGGAGACAAAGTCTCGAGCGGAGATATCATCGCACGACTATCATCAGCTGCTGCCGATACAGCGGAAAGTGCAGATGAAAGTGCTGCAGCAGGCAAAAGCGACGAAACTGCCACCGCACCTGCTGCCACTGCAAACGACGGGGAGTCACAGCAGACGGAATCACATCGGGTGGTGGTACCGGACATCGGTGACTTCGATGCCATTGAAGTCATCGAAGTTCTGGTAAGCGCTGGTGATACCGTAGACCTTGATCAATCGCTTATAACGCTTGAAAGCGATAAAGCCAGTATGGAAATACCGTCTACCGCAGCCGGGACGGTAACTTCAATCACGGTCTCTGTCGGTGACAAATTATCAAAGGGAGATCTGGTAGCAGAAATTGCAGCAACGGGTGCAACTGCAGCTGTTGCTAAAACAGCGCCCGCGCCTGCTAAAGAAAGCGCACCTCCGCCACCAGCTCCAAAACCGACGCCTGCCGCCAACAAACCACAACCCGACTCTTCACCAACGCAAAAGATTGCTGATGAGTCCTATCGTCGTGCACACGCAAGCCCTGCTATTCGCAAGTTTGCTCGAGAGCTTGGTGTTGATCTATCGCTGGTTAAAGGCAGTGGTGCAAAAAGTCGCATATTAAAAGAAGATGTACAGCAGTTTGTAAAGAACACCATGTCATCCGCTTCAAGTAATTACAGCGGCGCGGGTGGCACAGGTGCGGGAATTCCATCTATTCCTGAAGTCGATTTCACCAAGTTCGGTGAAGTTGAACGAGTCGAGATGTCTCGCATCAATGTGCTGACATCAGAAAACCTGCATCGCGCCTGGTTAAACCTTCCCATGGTGACTTACCATGATGAAGCAGATATTACTGAACTTGAAGCCTTCAGAAAGTCCATTAAGCAGGAAGCCGCAGATCAGGGTATCAGGGTAACCGGACTGGTCTTTCATATCAAAGCACTTGCTGCAGCGTTAAAGCAGTTCCCACGCTTTAACTCATCTCTGTCCGCAGATGGTCAGTCTCTTTTCTATAAAAAATATTGCAACATCGGCATTGCCGTCGACACGCCTAACGGGCTTGTAGTACCGGTTCTGACAGACGTAGACAAGAAAAGTATTTATCAACTTTCAGAAGAAATGACAGATCTCAGTGGCCGTGCACGCGAAAAGAAGCTTAAGCCCTCCGAAATGCAGGGTGCAAGCATGACCATCTCAAGTCTGGGTGGTATCGGCGGCAGTGGATTTACGCCAATTGTGAATCCACCTGAAGTTGCAATCCTTGGTATAACCCGTGCAAAAATGCAGCCTGTCTGGGATGGAGAAGCCTTTAAACCACGTCTGATGTGCCCGCTTGATCTGACCTACGATCATCGCGTCATTGATGGCGCTGACGGGGCGCGATTCATGACACACTACTGCAAAGTGATCAGCGACATTCGCAAGATACTGCTGTAACAACATGATCACCGAAAAAAGCTCTGGCAAAATTAACGTAATCACGGAGAAAGCGTGGATAATCCTGTAACAGTCTCAGTACCTGATATTGGTGATTTCGAAGACATCGAGATTATTGAAGTACTGGTGCATGTTGGCGACACTGTAGCCATCGATGACTCACTTATTACTGTTGAAAGTGACAAGGCAAGTATGGAAATCCCTGCACCTCAGGCAGGTGAGGTAACAGAGATTCTGGTTGCAGTTGGCGATCGGATCTCTAAAGGAACGCCGATACTCGTTATGTCAGCACAAGCTGCTAAAGAAGCTGACACAACAGCAAACAACGCCGGGCAAGCCGCCACTGCCGCTCCTACCGAGTCAAAAGAGCCAGCCGCCACGCCAGCCCCTGCTGCAAGTGCGGCCACTGGTGACGCATACAATGTTGTCGTGATCGGTGCCGGGCCCGGTGGTTACACCGCTGCATTCCGCGCCGCTGATCTCGGTTTATCCGTATTGTTAATTGAGCGCTACCCGGTACTTGGTGGCGTGTGTCTGAATGTCGGCTGCATTCCATCCAAAGCTCTGCTTCATACCGCGCAGGTAATTAACGAAACACGTGACATGCAAGATCATGGCATTACTTTCGGTAAACCAAAGATCGATCTCGACAAGCTGCGCGGTTTCAAAGAAAAAGTTATAGGCCAGCTGACCGGGGGACTCAAAGGGTTAGCCAAACAGCGAAATGTAGATGTAAAAACTGGCGTCGCTACCTTTGTATCGTCCAATCAGCTGAACATCGACAACAACGGTAGCGTTGAAACCATTAACTTTGAAAACGCCATTATTGCGGCAGGCTCATCAGTGGTTAAACTGCCCGGCTTTCCGTATGAAGATGATCGATTGATCGATTCGACCGGCGCACTTGAACTTGGCGATATACCAAAGCGTTTACTGGTTGTCGGCGGTGGCATAATCGGACTCGAAATGAGTTGTGTGTATCAGGCACTGGGTTCGAAGATCACTGTGGTCGAATTATCTGACGGCCTCATCCCGGGTTGCGATCGAGATCTTGTAAGACCGTTTCAAAAGCGAGTATCAAAACTGTTTGAAAACATCTACACCGGCACTCGCGTAAGTAAAATGGAGTCGCTTAAAAAAGGCATAAAAGTATCATTCGAAGGAGACTCTGCACCTGCAACAGACACCTTCGACAAAGTGCTGCTTTCTATCGGCCGATCTCCGAATGGCAAAACGCTCAGCGCAGAGAATGCAGGCGTTGAAGTTGATGAACGCGGCTTTATAAAAGTTGATAAGCAACAACGCACCAATGTGAGCAACATCTTTGCAATAGGAGATATTGTCGGACAACCTATGCTTGCACACAAAGCCACACACGAAGGCAAGGTGGCAGCAGAAGTAATCTCTGGTAAAAAGTCCTACTTTGACGCGAAAACAATTCCGTCAGTTGCCTACACCGATCCTGAAATCGCATGGATGGGCTTAACCGAAACAGATGCCAAAGAACAGGGAATAGCGTACGAAAAAGGTACTTTCCCGTGGGCCGCCAGTGGTCGTGCACTGAGCATTGCAAGAACCGAAGGCATGACCAAAGTACTGCTTGATCCAACCACAAAACGCATCCTTGGCGCAGGTATGGTTGGCACAAACGCCGGTGAATTACTGGCAGAGGCGGTACTTGCACTCGAGATGGGCGCTGATATCGAAGACGTCGCACTAACAGTACACGCTCACCCGACCCTGTCAGAGACATTTAATTTCGCCTGTGAAGTCGCTGAAGGTACCTGCACAGATATCTACGCACCCAAAACCAAATAGTCCGGACCCGGTATCAGCAATTCGCGACCGGGAACCAGACTTACCAGCCACACAGCCGGTTGCTGATAAAAACAGAGTCCAACGCGCTAAACGAATGACAACTCGTTAGGGTAGACTGCACCGTGACCACACTCTGACAACAATACAAAACCGAGCGCTACATGACTGACGAACTTCGCGACGCAGCACTGCATTATCATCGCTACCCGAAGCCAGGCAAGCTTGAGATAAGCGCCACCAAAAATATGCTCAATCAGCGCGATTTGGCGCTGGCTTATTCTCCGGGCGTCGCTGCCGCCTGCGAAGCAATCGTTGAAGACAAATCCGAAGCGGCAAACCTGACATCACGCGGTAATCTTGTTGGCGTTATAACCAATGGCACAGCCGTACTTGGACTCGGCGCTATCGGTCCATTGGCATCAAAGCCTGTCATGGAAGGTAAAGCGGTACTGTTTAAAAAGTTTGCCGACATTGACGTCTTCGACCTCGAACTTGACACCACAGATACAGATCGCTTTGTAGATGCCGTCTCGTTGATGGAGCCTTGCTTTGGCGGAATTAATCTCGAGGACATAAAAGCACCTGAATGCTTCGAGATAGAACAAAAACTACGCGAAAAAATGAATATACCTGTGTTCCATGACGATCAACATGGCACAGCTATAGTAGTTGCGGCAGGCATAATTAACGGCTTAAAGATCGCTCAAAAAGAAATAAACAACGTCAAGCTGGTTTGCTCCGGTGCAGGCGCTGCCGCACTTGCCTGCCTTGATTTACTCGTCGCTCTCGGTATGAAACAGGAAAACATCACCGTAATCGATATTGAAGGCGTGGTGTACAAAGGCCGTCAGGTACAGATGGATGACTTCAAAAGCCGTTTTGCACAGGACACGGATGCACGTGTACTTGATGATGTCATCGATAATGCCGATATATTTCTCGGTCTTTCCGCACCGGCGGTACTTAGAGCCACAAGCGTTGAACGTATGGCAGCGACACCAATCATATTCGCGCTCGCCAATCCGATACCGGAGATCATGCCGGAGGAAGTTAAATCGGTCAGAGAAGATGCCATTATTGCAACCGGCAGATCGGACTACCCCAATCAGGTAAACAACGTTCTGTGTTTTCCGTTTCTGTTCAGAGGCGCGCTTGATGTCGGGGCAACACAGATTAATCAGGCAATGAAAATTGCTACCGTTGAGGCACTGGCAGAAATCGCCACCCGCGAAGTATCGGATGTAGTGGCATCAGCTTACGGTGACAGCTCTTTCGGCTTCGGCCCAGAGTACCTGATACCCAAACCATTTGACCCGCGACTCATGACCACTATCCCGCTGCGGGTAGCTAAAGCTGCAATGCAAAGCGGTGTTGCGACCCGACCGATTCAAAACTTTGATGAATACCAAACCCGACTTAACGACTTTGTTTTTAAGTCCGGCCTGGTCATGAAGCCGGTTTTCTCCAAAGCAATGTCAGACCCGCAACGCGTGGTTTTTGCAGAGGGTGAATCAAGGCGCGTTATCAACGCCATTCAAGTGATCGTCGATGATGGCATCTGCAAACCCGTGTTACTCGGCAGACAATCCGTTATTGAAGAAAACATCAGGCACTTTCGGCTGCGCTTAAAACCGGGTGTCGATTTTAGCATTATAGACCCCGGCCAAAACCCGGAAGAAGAACAGTATGCCAAAGCCTACTTGTCACTAATGGGTCGCAGTGGTGTCACACCGGCTTACGCAAAGGCAGTGGTACGAACACGGGCTACCGCACTTGCCTGTCTGATGGTTAATATGGGTACTGCAGATGCGATGATATGCGGCACCCAGGGCGCTTACGTTCGCCACCTCAATTACGTCAGGGGCATTGTCGGACTGGATCACGGCGTTACTGACTGCTCAGCTGTGATTTTACTGATTCTGCAAAACGGTACCTTTTTTCTGACCGATACCCACGTCACGGTAGATCCAACTGCTGAACAGATCGCAGAAACCGCTATGCTCGCTGCCAATGCGGTCCGGCAGTTTGGTATGCAACCGAAAGCGGCTCTGATTTCACATTCCAACTTCGGCAGCCGTGACAACGACAGCAGCCGCAAGATGCGCCAGGCACGTGAACTTATCAGCGCACGCTATCCTGAACTGCCGGTTGAAGGTGAAATGCATGCAGATGCTGCGGTGTCTGAAGCAATACGCGATCACATCTTCCCGGACTCAGCATACCGTGGTGCCGCCAACCTGATGATCATGCCCGACCTCGACGCTGCAAACATTGCCTACAACATGGTTAAGGTGTTCGGTGACGGAGTACCTGTCGGACCGATGCTGGTCGGGCTTAAAAAACCGGCTCACGTACTAACCGAGGCAGTATCAGTACGCGGCATTGTGAACATGTGTGCAGTCGCTGCTGTCGAAGCTATAGATCAGGCTAAAGCCTGACACGCGCAGTGATTCAACCACAATCGAGATGTACGTATCGGATTGCGTCATTGCAGGTCGTAATTCAGATACTGGAAGTCGCGCAAAATGCATGCGCCTGAAGCAACTCAACCTACTCTTGCGATATTGGAAGTTTTCCCGGAAAAGCTGCCGGCGGAACTACAATCAATAAACGCTATACGGCCATAACTACAACCAAAGCTGTCCTTCTACCCATAGAGATTGACCCATGTCTGAAGATGATTATGACGACGAAGAAGAGATTATTCTCTCCGAGCTCAATGACGACGAGCTCGTCGAGCAAATGCACGATGATCTCTACAACGGTCTGCGCGACGAAATCATAGAAGGCACTAATATTCTGCTGGAGCGAAAATGGGGACCGGACAAGGTACTCAACGATGCACTGGTAGAGGGCATGCGAATTGTTGGTATCGATTTCCGTGACGGCATTCTATTTGTGCCGGAAGTACTGATGGCCGCCAACGCAATGAAAGGCGGCATGGAAATCCTTCGACCACTACTGGCTGAAACCGGCGCTGAAACCATCGGCAAGATGGTCATCGGTACTGTCAAAGGCGATATCCACGACATCGGCAAAAACCTGGTATCAATGATGATGGAAGGTGCCGGCTTTGAAGTAATTGACCTTGGCATCAATAACCCGGTTGAGGACTATCTGGCAGCACTGGAAGAACACAAGCCGGACATCCTCGGTATGTCTGCACTGCTGACCACAACCATGCCTTACATGAAAGTTGTTATTGATACGTTGAAAGAACAGGGCATCCGGGACAACTACATAGTGCTGGTTGGCGGCGCACCTCTTAACGATGAATTCGGTGAAGCCATCGGTGCTGATGCCTATTGTCGTGATGCTGCGGTGGCAGTTGAAACAGCTTCAAAACTCATAGCCGAAAGTCGCGCAAGCTAGCCTGCATTATTCATGAGGCGACCTGCGAATTTGGCTTTTATGTCGTTATTTATAGTTTTTGCAGTGAGTTTATGGTCAAACCTAAAATGACAGACTGTCTATTCGACGCCAGAGCCAATAGCGCGTCACATCTCACCCTATCCCCCTCGGCGCGTGGCGGGCCACGCTTCTCAGGCGATAGGGTGACCTGTTTAGCGCTATTGGCTCTGCGCGTCGAATCCTCATAAATAATGCAGACTAGAAGTTCATGCCACAACCTGCACTGGTAATTGCCTGTGGGGCACTGGCGAAAGAAATAACCAGCCTGATTAACGTTAATCAGTGGTCTCAGTTACGGGTACAGTGTGTACCCGCAAAAATTCATAACACGCCAGAACAAATCCCTGACGCTGTTCGCACGCTGATCCACAAGGCGCGCCCCAAATACTCACAAATTTTCATTGCATTTGCAGACTGTGGTACTGGCGGTCTGCTCGATACAGTGATCAAAGAGGAACGCGTCGAGCGCCTGCCAGGGGCACACTGTTATGAATTTTTTGCAGGCAGTGAGGTATTCAAAGAGATATCAGAAAACGAACCCGGCACGTTTTACCTGACCGATTTTCTGGCCAGACATTTTGACCGGATCATTATTGAGGAACTCGGTATAGCCAAACATCCGGAACTACGCGACATGTACTTTGGTAACTACAAAAAACTTATCTACCTGGCGCAGACAGACAACCCTGAACTAATACAAATGGCGCAGGATGCAGCTGACAAACTCAATCTTGAGTACGAGTACAAACGTACCGACTACGGTGACCTGGAACACGGTCTGAAGCAGTTCAACGAAACCGTTATCAATTGGCATAGTTAAGGCAATGGCAGAGACAAGGCAATGGCAAAACTAACCACAATATACTGGCGCGACATCCCCGCACAGGTTACCGCTAAAGCCGGGCGCAAGAGCGCCAAAATCCAGCTCTCGGATCGTTTTCAGGAAGCTATCGACATGGCCGCCATGCGCGCCGGTAAAGGCAGCACTGACGAATACCTGGAAGACTGGCATCGTCAACAAACCACCTGTTCCGATGATCTCGATGCCGAGGTGGCAAAGGCTGCTGCTGCAATCGAAGAAGCTATTGACACTGAAGCACTGCAAACGCTGGTGAAAAATAAAGGCTACACCAACCCGCAAGATGCGGAGTAACCGTTTTGTACATAGTCAGACTTTGGTCCGTAAAACAATCAAGGTTGCTCGAAGCTTTCTACAACGGCTTCGAAAAAGTGATTGTAAAACTGCACCCGCTCTGGAACCGCATAGGTTACCAGCGACTGGAAAAGCCATTCGCAATAACTGAAAAAGTCGTTAAAGGCTTTCTGTTTGATTGTCAGATGTGTGGTCAGTGTGCGCTAAGCTCGACTGGTATGTCGTGCCCGATGAATTGTCCAAAATCAATACGCAATGGTCCCTGTGGTGGTGTTAGAAGCAATGGCAACTGCGAGATCAAACCGGATATGGCTTGTGTCTGGGTAAAAGCGTGGGATGGCAGCGCACGCATGAAACAAGACAACGTTCATGTTGTGCAGTTTGCTGTCAATCACAAACTCAAAGGCCGCTCTTCATGGCTCGCGGTTGCCCGCAATAAAAATGATCAGATCGAAGGCGCTGACTAGTGGAACAGCGCAACGTCGATCTGTCACCGGCAGAACTACTGCCTATACTACCCGGGCACAGCTCACCCGGACGCTTCGAACGCGTGTTGCGCGCAGGTAAGTTCGCCGTTACGACAGAACTTGCACCACCGGATTCCGCAGATCCGGCACAGGTATACGAACGTGCCAGTGTCTTTGATGGCTATGTAGATGCCATAAACGCCACCGACGGCAGCGGCGCGCATTGCCACATGTCGAGTGTTGCCGTGTGCGGACTTCTGACTCGCGCCGGATACTCACCCATCATGCAAATCTCCTGCAGAGATAAAAACCGTATAGCCGTACAAGGAGACATTCTTGGTGCCTCTGCAATGGGAGTGGCCAACATACTCTGCTTGTCAGGTGATGGTGTTGAATCAGGTGATCATCCACAGGCAAAACCTGTATTTGATCTCGATTGTATGTCTCTCTTGCAGATCGGTCGCAAAATGCGGGATGAATCAATATTCGAAAGTGGTCGCAAGCTTGATCTGGCGCCTGCAGTTTTTCTGGGTGCTGCGGCAAATCCTTTTGCACCACCGTTTGAATTCCGCGCTGACCGACTGGCGAAAAAGATCGCAGCCGGTGCTCAGTTTATCCAGACTCAATACTGCTACGATATCGACTTACTTAAAAGCTATATGCAACGCGTGCGGGATCTCGGACTGAATGAAAAGGTTTTTATTCTGGTCGGTGTTGGACCGCTGGCATCTGCAAAGACCGCAGATTGGATTCGCAAAAACGTACCGGGGGTCCACATCCCCGACGACGTTATCAAACGCCTTGCCGGTGCTGAGAATCAAAAAGCCGAAGGAGTCAGGCTCTGTATTGACATGATTCAGCAGGCGAGCGAGATCGAAGGCATCTCCGGCTGTCATATCATGGCTTACCGGCAGGAACACGCGGTACCGGAAATTGTCGAACAATCCGGCATCCTGTCGCGTCGCAACAGTCGTCAGCCGCCTGCACGCTGATCTGATCATCTGATCTGCGTTACATTCGAACTCTATTGATTAATTTTTTTACCCCCTGCCTTTGTCGTGCCACCACCAGAGAACAGCTATGACTACCACCGTAATCGGCTCAGAAAAACGCGATCACATTATTGGCTTTGATAAACCCTTTACGATCATCGGCGAGCGCATAAACCCGACTGGTCGAAAGCTGCTTGCCGAAGAAATGAAAAACGGCGATTTCAGCCGCGTTGAAGCCGATGCTATCGCACAGATAGAGGCGGGCGCACACATGCTCGATATCAATGCCGGTATTCCACTGGCCGATGAACCTGCTCTGCTGGCTCAGGCTATTGAGCTGGTACAGTCGCTAAGTGATATTCCGGTTTGTATTGATTCATCAATTGTTGAAGCACTCGAGCGTGGCTTGCAGGTATACAAAGGTCGGGCACTGGTCAACTCGGTAACAGGTGAACTCGAACAACTCGAACGCGTTATGCCACTGGTAAAAAAGTACGATGCCGCAGTGGTTGCCATCTCCAATGATGAGACCGGCATCTCTGAAGATCCGGCAGTGCGATTTGCAGTAGCCAAAAAAATAGTCGGACACGCGGCTGATTACGGCATCAAAGCCTGCGACGTTGTGATAGATCCGCTGGTCATGCCGATCGGTGCCATGGGCCAGGCAGGCCGGCAGGTATTTGATATCGTCGGACGCATTCAACGCGAGCTAAAATGTAACACCACCTGCGGCGCATCTAATATCAGTTTCGGACTGCCTAACCGCGACGGTGTCAACGGCGCATTTCTGTCAATGGCTATCTCACACGGAATGACTTCTGCAATAACAAACCCCATACATAAGGAGGTCATGGAAGCCGTCATGGCGGCAGATGTCCTGATGGGTCACGACCCGGACTGCCTGAACTGGATTGGCAAATATCGCGAACCGCCCAAGGACGGTGATGGCAGGGGTCGCCGCGTATCAAAGCGCAGGCGTCCCTCAAAGTAGCTGCACCTGTGTGGCATAAACCAGACCCGCGAATAACAGGTAACGTCAAACACAGTGGCGCGGCAGTCATATAACTGCTCGCCGGAGCATTGCTAATGTCTGAATCAGAATCTGCGACAGCACAGGTTAAAGTTGTCTTTACCCCGAGTGGCAAACGTGGCCACTTTCCGGTGGACACCCCTGTTCTTGAAGCTGCGCGTGCGCTTGGTGTAGACATTGACTCTGTCTGCGGTGGTCGAGCCATTTGCGGACGCTGTCAGGTGTTATGCGCTGAAGGGGAGTTTTCAAAGCATGAAATCGTATCTAACGCTGACAACCTTTCAGGTTTTACCAAAACTGAAGAGCGCTGGGAGCGGGTAAAAAAACTATCTTTAAATGGCAGACGACTAAGCTGTCAGGCAAAACTACTCGGCGATGTTGTCATTGATGTACCGCCAGATAGTCAGGTCCACAAACAAGTCGTCAGAAAAGGCGCTGATCTGCTCGACATTGAACTCGATCCTATAGTCAGACTGCACTTTGTTGAGGTAGAAGAACCTGATATGCACTCCCCGACCGGTGATGTGCAACGCCTGAAGCTGGCACTTGAAAAAGAATGGCAACTGACAGATCTGAGTATTGAACCTTCACTGCTGCCGACACTGCAAACCGTTTTACGCGATGGTGACTGGCAGGTCACAGCAGCAGTTACAGAAGACAATAACATCGTCGGCCTGTGGCCCGGTCTCAAAGAACAGGTATACGGGATTGCCATTGATGTTGGTTCCACCACAATCGCGGCCCACCTGTGCGATTTACTCAGCGGAGATGTACTCGCCTCCTCAGGCATTATGAATCCACAGATACGCTTCGGTGAAGATCTCATGAGTCGGGTATCTTATGTGATGATGAACCCGGGTGGTGAAGTCGAAATGACTAAAGTCGTTCGCGAGGCAATCAACACACTCGTCACCTCAACCACCGAAGAGATCGGTGCCGCGACTACAGATGTAATGGCAATGACACTGGTTGCTAATCCGGTAATGCATCATCTGTTGCTCGGCATTAACCCGATTGAACTCGGTGGTGCACCGTTTGCACTGGCAACTGATGAAGTAGTACAAAGCAATGCATCAATGTTTGATTTCAATACTCATCAGAATGCACAGGTTTATGTGCTGCCTTGTATTGCAGGGCATGTTGGCGCAGATACCGCAGGCGTGATACTCGCCGAGCGGCCTGACACGATGCATGACATGACGCTACTTGTCGATGTCGGTACCAATGCAGAGATAGTTTTAGGTAACAAAGACAGAATTCTCGCCTGCTCCAGTCCTACCGGACCTGCGTTTGAAGGCGCACAGATCAGCGGTGGTCAGCGCGCGGCTCCCGGTGCAATTGAACGGGTCCGGATTGATCCTGAAACACTCGAACCGAAGTTCAGCATTATCGGTAGTGAGTGCTGGTCTGATGAACCGGACTTTACAGAAAAAACCAGTGAGCTTGGTGTCACAGGTATTTGCGGCAGCGGCATCATAGAAGTTGTGGCGGAAATGTTTCTTGCCGGCATCATTGACAGCAACGGTGTGATCACCGGAACACATACCAGTCAGTCAAAGCGACTGATCGAAAACGACAGAACATTTTCCTACCTGTTGTACGATGGCGACGTAAAAATTGTTATAACGCAAAACGATGTCAGACAAATTCAACTCGCCAAAGCAGCATTGTATGCAGGCGTCAGACTATTAATGGACAAGCTTGAAATAGAACAGGTTGACCGTATTCGCTTAGCCGGCGCTTTCGGCAGTCACATTGATGTTAAGTACGCCATGATTCTTGGCTTAATACCTGACTGCAGTCTGAGCAACGTATCATCAGCAGGAAATGCAGCCGGTTCCGGTGCTCGCATAGCACTGCTGAACCGCAAATCGCGTGGCAATATTGAGCAGCTGGTAAACAAGGTAGAGAAGATTGAAACTGCGGTCGAAAAGAAGTTTCAGGATCACTTTGTAGCAGCCATGGGAATCCCGCATAAAACTGCGAAATTCCCGAAGCTGTCTGAAGAAGTTACCTTACCTGAACCGGTTGCCGATGTATCAGGCGGGCGGCGGCGCAGTCGTCGCAAACGGCGCTGACGCCGAGCAGACAGTTGTACGTCTGAGCGTAGAAGTTTTTCTGGCAGCCTTACTGGCTTCAACCTGCCCTGCTGCTCTTCTGCGTTCATCACGCGGTGGCAAACCAAAAGTATCGCGGTAGCACTTGCTAAAGTGAGGCGCTGAAATAAAGCCACAGGCAAGCGCGATATCAACGATTGGCATACTGGTCTGTAGTAACAATTGCCTTGCACGCTCAAGCCGCAGCTCAAGATAATAACGGGTCGGCACACATTGTAGGTATCGTTGATACAGTCTTTCGAGCTGTCTGCGTGACAAGCCAACGTGATGAGATAACTCATCCAGTGTCATTGGCTCTTCTATATTGGCTTCCATTAAAGAAACGGCTTCAGCAAGCTTTGGCTGATTGGTACCGATACGTTGTGTTAACGGTACTTTTTGTCTGTCGTGTTTATCCCGGATTCGATCACACATAAACTGCTCGGTGATCGCACAGGCAAGATCAGAGCCGTGTGCATCTCTGATCTCATGCAGAATCATGTCAAGTGGTGCGATACCACCAGCGCTCGTATAACGCTGTTCATCGATCTCGAACAGTTCCGGAGAAATAACCAGATGCGGATATTCTTCTCTGGCACTGGCCATATTTTCCCAATGAATTGTGCAACGATGTCCATCCAGTGCATCAGCTTTGGCGAGCAGATAAGCACCCGTACACACAGCACCCAGTGTCATATCGCGTTTTGACAGCATACGTAACCAGGAAATGGTCTCGCTGTCTGCATTGTGTTGAATAAGATTACCGGAACATACAAACAGTGCATCCAGTTGTGGAGCATCCTGAATGCTGTAATCGGGGGTAAATGGAATCCCGTTGCTCGCATCTACAGCGTCACGCGTGGAAGCTATTGTCACCCACTCGTAGTGATGCTCACCGGAGAGTTGGTTTGCCATTCGCAGGGGTTCAAGAAGAGAAGAAAACGCCAACATCGAGAATTCGGGCACAAGCAGGAAGCCAATTTTAGTTGGCCCTGTGCTTTTGGTTTTAATCATGCGGTCATCCAGCCAAAGAATCAGTTTATTGTGTCGCCACGCCTTTAATTGACTGCCCTGTTCAGGCTGCACTTCCTGTGCTGTGCGCTACGATTCTTGGTCGATCGCTATGCAACGCGAGACGTCTGTTTATATATTTCAGGGACAGATGATGTACTGATTGCGACATTTTTAATTAGGGCCAGTTCATTTTTTGATAAGGAACCAATGCAACATATACGCTTATTGTTACAGTATTTTCTCAGCTAATTTGCCTTACTCTTTGATATTCATCAGTTAGTTAAAAACAGGATTTATTCAATTTTTTTTTAACATTCACCTGCAGGATGGGCTGGAAAAGTGCACAAATCCGGCTCACAGCTAGTTTTATACTGAAAACAACTGCCATTTTGGCTTACAAACGACAGTCCCGGAGGCTCCTGTGTCATTCAAACTGACAGCAGTTTAGCTTTCAGCGTCATCGTACCTGAGGAAAATCGGGCTAGTAATTCGCGTCAGGAAAAGAACTCTTTCGTTGATCTATATAAGCAAGCAGGGCTTCATCAACTGCCGGATCAATTGCAGGAGCTTCATAGCCACTGAGCATATCTTTCATTTTTTGATTGGCGCGCGTTGCCGCATCCATCGCGCCTTCAGATTCCCACTGCTCAAAGCTGTTGTTATCAGCCATCTCGGATCGATAAAAAGCGCTTTCAAAATTACGTTGTGTGTGATCACAACCAAGAAAGTGTTGACCGGGCCCGACTTCACGCAACGCATCCATCGCCTGACCATTTTCACTGAAGTCGACACCTTCACCAAACACCTGAAGCATACCGGCCTGATCAGCATCCATAACAAACTTTTCATAACTCATTACCAGACCACCCTCCAGCCAGCCCGCCGTATGCAGCATAAAGTTAACGCCGGCAAGCATGGCAGACTGAAGTGTGTTTGCAGATTCATAAGCCGCCTGAGCATCCGGCAACTTGGAAGCATTTAAACCACCCCCTGACCTGAACGGTACTCCGAGACGGCGAGCCAGTTCGGCTGCAATGTACAGTACTGATGAGGGCTCCGGTGTACCGAAGGTAGGTGCTCCCGATTGCATTGAAACACTACTGGCAAAGGTGCCAAACACCATTGGTGCACCTGGTCTCACCAGCTGCACAAACGCCATACCTGCCATAGCTTCAGCCAGTATCTGTGTTGCGGTTCCAACCACGGTAACAGGTGACATGGCACCGGCCAGAATGAAAGGTGAAATCACAGTTGCCTGATTTGCCTTTGCATAAACTTCTGCCGCACCAAGCATGGTATCGTCGAAAGTCATTGGCGAGTTGGCATTGATCAGATTAATAACGACCGTCTTTTCATTGCCGGTTGCAGGATCAATAAAATCATCACCGAAAAGTATCTTTGACATCGCCACTGTGTCTTCTGCACGCTCGCTCGCAGTGACCGAACCCATATAAGGTTTATCACTGTAGCGCATGTGTGCATAGACCATGTCGAAGTGTCTTTTATTGACCGGCAGATCAACCGGTTCGCACACAGTACCGCCAGAGTGATGCAGGGACGGAGACAGGTAGGCGAGCTTTACAAAATTCTGGAAGTCTTCGATATTTGCATAACGTCTGCCGTTATCAATGTCTCTTACAAACGGTGATCCGTAGGCAGGCACCAAAACCGTGTTATCGCCACCGATGACCACACTTCTGGCAGGATTTCGTGCATGCTGGGTAAATTCGGCAGGCGCATTGTCCTGAATTATCTTGCGGCACATCCCACGCGGAAACCTGACCCGCTCTCCGGTCACGCTGGCACCGGCCTCTTTAAACAGCTCAAGCGCTCGCGGAAAATCGCGAAACTCTATACCGATCTCCTCAAGTACGGTATCAGCATTTTGCTCCACCAGCTCCAGCTGTTCATCGGTTGCGTGACAATAGGTCGGGATTTTTCGCTTGATAAATGGCGCAGCACTGGATTTTGCTGCCGCGCGTGCACGCTTTTCGTCGCGCGAACCACGTCTGCGTTTTCTGGCAACCATGCGTAAAGCACTCTGTAGAAAATTAAACCGACAGTATTGCTGTAAGTGCGCGCACCAACCATAGGAGCTACGACGGACAAGTGCATATCGACGCCACTGATAATTGGTTGCCGGATATTGGCTTTGGAATCAGGCTACCGGACGGAAACACTCTGAATTGCATCAGACTGATCGCTGGATAATCAGATAAATTTGCAGATTATTACTGCCCATTAGCCATTGACAGTCTATCTTTTTGATATCGTCTCTCGATGGCCTCAGTCATAATAAACAGGCTACTGCTCAGTAACTCCGAAACTCTCATCTATCAACTAAAATTCGCCTGTACACAATCTGCTTACGCGTATCGGCGCGACCATTGAGGCATTACTATCGGCATTGCAATTGCCAATTGCGTTGGTTGGGCATTAACACTTGGCAATGCGAGGCTAAATCGGGGAAAATGTTCCCCAACACTTTGAATTTATTTTTTCGTATTGCAACAGCAACCGTGTATTCGGGCTGTCACAGAGGCAACCATGGCAAATCCACCAGATAACAATAATCCGAGCAACAACAATCCTCAATCGCCAAAGCCCGGAGTCGACACTCCAAAAGTCAATACCCAAAGCCCGGCTCAGCCCGGCAATCAGGGCACCGGTGGCAAACCAGGCTTGTCCGCGGGTGAGAGCCCTCAGCAAAGTAAACCGGCAGTAAAACCTGCAACGCAGAGCCCCGTGCCAGCCAAGCCGGCAACACCTCCACCAGTGCCCGGGACGACCAAAGGAACAACCACGGGAACAACTACAGGAACAGCCACAGAGACGAATACGCCAGGCCGCAGAGCAGCTGACTCAGCTGCCAGCCAGACCGGGCAAACGCAGCCACAGAAATCGAGGAGCAAACTCGAGCGACCATTACCTGCGGGTTCAGCAGAACCAACTACGCGAAAAACCAGCCCGCAAACCCGGCCTGTCAAATCACTGACCCGACCTACACCCGAGCCATCAGCCAGACCACCAGCCGAGCCGCCAGCCAGATCACCTGAAAGAGTGCCTGAAAAAGCGCCGGCCAGATCACCGGAAAGAGCTGCTGAACGCCCGGCGGGAAATTACCAAACTGCTGCTGAGAAACCGGCAGCGGCAAGATCGCCGCAGGCCCGACCAGACAGACAGGCCCGACCA
>CAZKAQ010000033.1:0-16239 GCA_964550655.1 uncultured Granulosicoccaceae bacterium | reverse complement strand
GAAACCGGCAGCGGCAAGATCGCCGCAGGCCCGACCAGACAGACAGGCCCGACCAAACAAACAAGAAGGACACCGCAGCCAACGCGTCCGGCATGACAACGCGCCTCGTCGCCAAATGGCTCCGCCACCGGGCGCAAAAGGAGGCCGATTCGCCGCACCTGCCGGGCAACCGGCACGGTCTGGACAAATTGCACCGTCGGGCAGATCATACCGTGATAGTTATCGTGATCGTTATCGCGGTGAAGACCGAAGTATGCGGGCCTATCACGACAACAGGCCTCGTCGCCGGATGGCGCCACCTCCGGGGGCCAAAAACGGACGCTACGTTGCACCTGCAGCCCAGCCGGTCCGGCGCGAGTATGTTGTGCCACCTGCAGTCGCGGCACCGGGTGGTTCCGCATGGGGTCCATTGTTATTAGGTCTGTTACTGCTGCTGGGTGTGCTGTGGTACGCCATTAAGTTCTACACACCACAGATCAATGCAGACCTGGCTGCGCGTACCAACAGTGCACTGGGAAGTGCCGGGTATGATGCCGCCAGCGTTGAGATAGACGGCAGAACCGCCACCCTCACAGGTAGTGTTGCGACAGACGCCGACAGCAAAAGTGCAGAAGAACTTGTTCTCAATACCGATGGTGTGCGCAGTGTCGACAATCAACTGGTGGTTGGTGAGTCCGCAGCGAGTGCCACTGCTGAAAGAATTCAACCTGCGCTGGCTTTCCAGGCTAGCGAAGGTGGAGTAGAGCTGAGCGGCACAGTTTCCGACCAGGCTTACGCAGATGAAATCGAGAACAGTGCGAAGGAAATCTATGGCAACGACCAGGTCAGTGGTTCAATTACCGTTGATCCGAACAGTACAAACCCGGGCTGGTGGCCGGCAGTACAGCAACTGACGCCGGATCTTAAGAACATGAACGGGTCATTCTCGGTTGAAGACGGCACGCTCACATTGAACGGTACTGCCCCGGACGCACAAAGCAAAGCCGATATCGGTGCTAAAGCAGAGCAATTAGTGGCCGGTCAACTGACTGTCGACAATCGCATCACTGCCCCTGAAGCGGCAGCCGAACCGGAACCCGCGCCTGAACCACTGAAGCCGGCATTTTTAAACTACTTTAATGACGGCGAATCAATTCAATTGAGTGGCTACCTGCCAACAGAGAGCGCCACGGCAATCACAAACGCATTTGCTGACGCCGAGCTGCCTGTTAAAAACAACATAGACATCAGTGACGCCTATGCAGCACCGGACTGGGCAACTGATTTTGCCGCAGCAACAAGCGCTATGCAGGACATTGAGACTGCCGAAGTCGAGGTTCAGACAGACGGTAGTGTGACTATCTACGGTGTCGCCACCAGTGAAGAGGCAAAACAAGCTGCAGAAGACAACATTGCATCAATCTACAGCGGGCAATCGCTTGATAATCAGATTTCTGTTCAGGTACCAGAACCAGAGAAAGTTGTCCCGTCGTTCAAGCCATTCGCGTTCCTTAGCGACGACGGCACCACAGTGACGGTAACCGGCCTGTTGCCACCCGATGCAACACAGACCATCAGCAGCGCGTTGGAAAACACCGGTAGAACAGTCGTCAACGAAGTCACTATTGATGAACGCGTCATCGAACCTGAGTGGACTGATGCCCTGACCGCCTCACTGCAGGCGATGAACGCTGTTGAGAATCCGGAAATAATTATCACAACTTCAGGCACACTCACCCTCAGAGGCCTGGCAGATAATGAATCCATTCGCCAGCAGGCCGGCGATGCAAGCCTGAATAGATTTGGCAACTCTGTGAGTTTGCGCAACGACATTGCAGTCAAAGGACCGGATATTACAGAATTGCTTGCGCGTATCGATCTGGCAGCGATTCGTTTCCGATCTGGTAGCGCACAATTAGATGCAGAAAGCGTTGGCATACTTGAACAAGTCGCTGATGCGCTGACACAGGTGCCGGATGCCAACGTGGCAATTTCGGGTCACACAGATTCTACCGGCAGCGCAGAACGTAACCTTGTTCTAAGCGGGCAGCGCGCCGACAGGGTCAGAGAATTCCTGCTGGAACGCGGCATCAGTGGTGACAGAATGACATCACAGGGCTTCGGTTCAAGTCAGCCGATTGCGTCAAATGGTACGGTTACAGGTCGGGCGCTGAATCGACGTATCGATATTGCGCTCACCAACGGAGAATAGAAATGAATGTCATGGGTGAAGTGGTTTCAATGGTGGGTCTTTCCGCTGTTGCCGGAACAATCATCGGATGGTGTATCCGAAATTTTTTCGGCGGCAGCGAAAAAAGCACCAGGCAGCACTTTGCCCGTGACTTGGAAGAAGCCAGCAAAGATACGAAACTTCTCCGCAGCAATCTGGATAAAAAAAATGCGGAGCTACACAGCGTAAAGAACCAATTGCAACTGCTACGCAGCAAAGACGACTCTACCAGCACATCCACCCGTGCTCAGGTAACAGAAATAAACGAGCTTAAAAATCAGCTCGCAGCCGCAAAGAAAGCTCTGCACAACAACCAGTCGGAGTTCAACGCCTACCGCACTGATACCCAAAAAGAACAAAGCGAGCTGCGCCACGAACTGGCAAAATTCAGCTCCGGTGGAGTCGCGAGCCCTGAACGCTTAAACGATGCCAATGAAACCATCAGTGCTTTGCGTAGTGCTGTCAGAGAAAATGACAAAGTCATCGACAGTCTTCGTGCCAGAGTAAAAGAAGCAGATGACTCGGTAGAGAACCTACGCAATCAGTTAAAAACAGCTGAAGCCGGACGCAATGACGTACAAAACCTGACGCTCAAGTACGACAGCCAAATAGAAGAACTCAGCAAAAAATCGGAAGAGTCCGCAGACGTTATAGAGAAACACAAGCGCGACTATGACTTAATGCTTGAGAATAAAAATTCTCACATAAAAGATCTGCAAACCAAAGTACAGGAATTGACAGACTCAGGCTCGACGCTGAAAACTCGCGAACACGAGTTCACTAAAGAAGTCGAGAGCCTCAAAGAGCAGCAGAACAATTATAAAACTGAAGTAGTAGAGCTCAAACGTGTAATTTCTGATCGCGACCAGGCACTGTCAAAAGCGCGCAAACAAACCACCGAGCTGGCTGATCAAATCAAGACAACCAAACTTCACAGCGAACGTGAAGTACAGCGTCTGCAGACAAAAATAGATGACGCTACCCAGTCACCGGCAAAGTTAAAAAGCAAAAGTGCTGAAGTCTCTGCACTAAACGAAATGCTGACTGAATCAGCAAGCAAACGCGATGCACAGCTTAAAGACATTAACAACTTAAAGAAAACACTGGATGAAAAAGACAGCAGTATAAAGGCACTTCGCGCTGATCTGGACGACACAATAGCGAGCCGCAACAAAGTATCCAGTCAACTGGGTGAGCTACAGACGCAGGGTAATGTGGCGCTTGAAAAGCTCCAGCAGGATTTTAACAGTCTGGCTGCAACCCGTGACGAATACAAAACGCGAATTGATGGACTGGAAAGAGAAATTACCGACCTTAAAGAGTCAAAAGAAAAGCTCAGCCAGCTTTCAGAAAGCTCTAAAGTCAGAGAAGAAAAACTCAAAAGTGAATCAAAAAGCTGGCAGACGGAAGCTGAAAAACTTAACACCAGCACTGATGAGTACAAAAGCCGGATCTCAAATCTGCAGCGTCAGATTACAGAACTCACTCAAACAAAAGACAATCAGCTGCGTGAAATACGCAGCCAGTTAACAGAGGCGATTAACTCGGGCGAGAAAAACGTAGCCGAGGTTACCGGCGACTTCAGCAAACGCAATACAACTCTGCAGAATGACCTGAAAACTCTCCAGGCCAAAATAAAAGAACAGTCACTGACAATAGATAACCAGAAGTCAGAGCTTGCAAACCAGGTGCAAATCGGTGAGCAGGCAGCCGCAAAGCTTAAAGAGACAGAAAAGCAAATTGCAGACTACCGCAACAGACTGCATCGCGAAGAAAGTGAGAGCCAACGACTCAACCATCAACTTTCAGAAGCAGAGTCTGTACGCCTGACTCTGACTGAACGTGATGCTGAACTACGAAAGACTCGCATTGAACTGCAGGATGCAGCCGTCAGTGGTGGCCCCTTGCAGGCTCAAGTGGACGAGCAAAAACGACAGAACGATACACTGATAAACCAACTTCAGGAACGCGATGAAGAACTTGCTCGCCTGAACGCGCAAATGACCGACAACCGATTGCGCAGCAAGCAACAACAGTCCAACATTTCGCTCTTAACTCAGGAAAAAGATACTCACATTGAGCTGATCAGGTCACTGGAAAAGCAAGCCGAAAATACGCTTGAGTTACACACCAAAATCGCTCAGCAGTCTACTGAGCTTGAAGATCTGCGTGCCAGACTGTTTGAAAGAGACAGCAGTATTTCAAGTACAAGCAAGGCGCAAGCAAAAATCCAGGCTGGCTTACAGCAAGTTGAGACACTTCAGTCCGGTGATCGAACTACTGGTCAGACCAGCAGCAAGTCGAGCGTCGACAAACCAAGAGTATTCGTTCGATCTGACGCTGATACCGAAGCACTGACAGGTGCGACCGGTTACCAGTCAGCGCAACGCCCGCAATTAACCGTTGATGGACACCGTATCCATCGTGCTGATGGTGGTGCCGAACTAACTCTGCTTCCGGGTATAACGCCGACAATTGCCAGTGCATTGAACAAGTATGGCATCAACGCATTTGAACAGATTGCCCACTGGGGAGATCGCGAGATAGCACACTATGCTGAAAAGGTCGGTGTCCCTGTAAAGCGTGCACGTCAGTACAACTGGCCACGAGCCGCAAACAGCATACTAAGCGGCACCTATAGAAAGGATAGCCAGAAGATCGACAACTAGCTTTCCCGACTGTTTGAATCACTACCGACCCGGCGCCCGCGCCGGGTTTTTTTTCGTCTTTATGTTTACCATGCTAGCCTGCATTATTCATGAGGATTCGGCGCTCAGAGTCAATAGCGCTAAACAGGTCGCCCTATCGCCTGAGAAGCGTGGCCCGCCACGCACCGAAGGGGATCGGGTGAGATGTGACGCGCTATTGACTCTGACGTCGAATAGACAGTCTGTTATTTTAGGATTGGACACAAATTCACTGCAAACACTACAAATAAAGATATAAAAAACAAATACGCAGGTCGCCTCATGAATAATGCAGGCTAGTGACACCGGAGCTGCCGCAGAACCTTAACCCGGACTTTTCACGAAATCGACGGCATTTCGCTTGATTTTTTCTTCTGCCAGTATCAATAAGCCGGGTTTATAAAAACAAGCGACGCAAGAAGACCAAATTTTTAAAGACCAGGCACTGTGAAAACAAATCCCTGCGCGATATGCTCGCAGTTTGCTTGAATACTCCGGGTTTAATGTCGTCTAAAACGCTTGTGGATCCATAGCATTCGCTCTTATAGTAGCCGCCATCACAAATTCGGGAAATCCAATGGCCGTAGTCAACTCGTGGAATGAGTTTGATCCACTGAAACACGTTATTGTCGGACGCGCAGATCACACCTGCATTCCTCCAACTGAACCTGCCACCGAGGCAAAGGTCCCTGAAGACAGTGATATGCGCGGCATGTGGGGCCCGCGACCGCTTGAAACCATAGAAAAGGCCAACATCCAGCTCGACAACCTGGTCAGGCTACTCGAAGGTCGCGGTATTACTGTTGATCGACCCAACCCGATACAGTGGAATCAGGCCGTGCATACTCCGGATTTCAGCACTGCTTCCATGTTTGGCTGCATGCCACCCAGAGATGTACTGCTAACCGTCGGTAATGAGATCCTCAGTGCGCCAATGTCTTTTCGCTGCCGTTACTTCGAGTACCTCGCCTACCACGATCTGATGCAACGCTATTTCGATGAGGACCCCAACTTTAAGTGGGAGCAGGCACCTCGACCCCGCCTGTCTGATGCATCCTACAAAGCAGGTTACTTCGATGAAATCACCATTGAAGAAAGATTACAACGCACAGCAGATCTGGACTTCGTCACCAATGAAAACGAGCCGCTGTTTGATGCAGCTGATGTTATGCGACTTGGTAAAGACCTTTTCTGTCAGCACGGACTCACAACCAACCGCCGCGGCATGGAATGGCTTAAAAGACATTTTCCAGAGCATCGAATTCACGCCGTAAACTTCCCCGGTGACCCCTACCCAATACATATCGACGCGACATTTGTTCCACTCAAACCGGGGCTCATTATCAACAACCCGAATCGACCCCTGCCTGACGAGCAACGTAAAATTTTCAATCAGAACGACTGGGAGATTGTCGATGCGGCAGCACCGGTTCATAACACACCGCCTCCACTATGTTACTCAAGCGTGTGGCTGTCAATGAACTGTCTGGTTCTGGATCACAAAACAGTAGTTGTTGAAGCCAGTGAAACCAAACAGATGGAGCAGATGGATAAACTGGGTATGGAAGTGCTGCCAATGCCTTTCCGGGACGCCTATCCATTTGGCGGCGGCCTGCATTGCGCAACCGCAGATGTGCATCGCGAAGGTAGTTGTGAAGATTACTTCCCGAAGCAGGTTGAAGGTACGATGATCTAGCTGTAGTTGGTGAGCTTAATCTTTTGAAGTAACACGGCGCACCAGCTCAGGATCTCTTAAACGCCGGCTAACGTCACAGCAGTATCGTGAAACACCCCGCCACCGTTCGGGTAACCTGGCTCGGCGCTTACCAGTGCGTTAACACCTACCCCTTCTTCAAATGCAGAATTGGGCCAGATACTCTCCATAATCACCACACCCTTCTGCACACCGTCAAACGCTTTGCTATGCACCACCACACTACCGCACTTACTGGTCATTCGTACTTTCTGATCATCGCTCAAGGACAAATCGAGCAAGTCATCGGGATGAATCAACACGGTTGGTCTTTTTTCACGCTTTATTGAAGAAGATGTTTCAGTGAAAGTCGTGTTTAGAAATTGTCGGGCAGGAGCTGCAACCAGGCGCAACGGATACTGACTGGAAGAATCATCTGTTACCTCCCAGTGATCGGGAAGAGATGGCATATCATGATGATTGGGTCCCACCCGGCTCCAGTCCGGTGAAAAGTGAAACTTCTGATCCGGTGTATCAAATCCGTTTAAGAAGTGACTGTCTTCAAAATCATGCGCCACATCCAGCCAGTGATTGTCATGCAGATATTGTGCATTGGGAAAACCCGACGACGTCAACATTTGATCACACAGTTGCCACTCGGTCAGAGAAAATCCGGGATGACTGAGATTTAAACGCTCTGCAAGCTGACACAAAACCTGATGATTACTTCGACATTGATCAAACGGTTCGATGAACTTTTTTGTCATCTGAATATGCGTATGCCCGCTCGCAATGTAGATATCGTCGTGCTCCGGGAACATGGTTGCTGGTAACACCACATCGGCAAAGCGTGCGGTATCTGTCATGAACTGCTCATGTACACAAAGAAACAGATCATCGCGACATAAACCCCGGATGACTTTATTTGACTCGGGTGCTACAACAGCCGGATTGGTATTTTGCATAAACAAACTTTTAACCGGTGGCCCGCCCTGCAAATCCTGTGGATTACCAAGCAGAACATCGCCAATTCTGGATTGATCCAGAAGCCGTTGATTTTTCTTTTGATCCAGTCCTTCTATCAGACTCTTATCAAGCTTTGAATAAAGGCCACCGTTGGAATACAACGCACCACCACCATGCTCTTTCCATGCGCCGGTCATCGCCGGAAGACAACTGACCGCATGTACATTCACCGCACCATTGCGGGTTCTTGAAAAACCGTAGCCACTGCGAATAAAACTTTTTTTGTGTTTACCGTAAAGGCGGGCAAATCGAACAATCTCATCAACGCTCAGTCCGGTGATCTCGGATGCCCATTGTGGTGTTCTGTTTTTAAAATGTCGTGCTGCTTCATCTGAAAAATCGGTGTACTGTGCAAGATACTGTGTATCTGCAAAACCTTCCTCCAGCAATACATGCATAATCGCAACAGCAAGTGCACCGTCGGTCCCGGGGCGCAACATCAGATGCAAGTCTGCTTGTTTGGCAGTGCCGGTTTTGTAGGGATCTACTACCACAAGCTTCGCACCTCGCTTACGCGCAGCCGAAATATGGTGCATCAGATTAACCTGAGTGTTAACCGGATTACCTCCCCAGACAACAATCAGATCACTCTCCGCTATCTCGCGAGAATCAGTGCCGCGTTTGGAACCGATGCCAACAGTCCAGCCAGCATCAGCAAGCGTTGTACAAAAAGTAGAATGTTGCAGTGATGTGCCGAGACAGTTTCGCAAACGTTCAATACCGTCGCGCTGCACCAGCCCCATCGTACCTGCATAATGATACGGCCAGATTGCTTCGGCTCCGTATTCATGAATCACGGATTGCATATTTTCAGCAACCAGATCGAGCGCATCATCCCAATCGATTACTTCAAACTCACCATTGGCAGACTTTCCATTGGTTCTGTGAAGCGGTTTACCAAGACGCTGCGGATGATGCATCCGTTCTGCATAGCGTGCAACCTTGGCGCAGACTACTCCCTGCGTATACGAGTTGTCTGCACCATAGACTCGACCGATTGTGTGAGAATCAATCTTCTCGACTTCCAGCGCACAAGTACTCGGACAGTCATGAGGACAGGTTGTATGGAATCGAGGTGGAGCAGCCGATGTGCTCATAGCGGCTTCCTGCAATATAGGGGCTACTATTGTACGGCAAACGGTCGATGCGTGAGTGAGCTCTCGGTATGAAAAGCCTGCGACAGCAACCCGGACGAGCCCAGACAATAGCAGCAGGTGATTAATGGATCGGAAGCAGTGTAGCCAGGTATCAACTTTGAAGTGCAATGGGCACACAGCCGGACTAATGACGCCATCTGTTAAGGTTTAACGGGTCATATGTAGTCAGGACGTTAAAAGCAGAATCTAACATCCGTGGTCGTATCGTATTAACTGTACACCGCCTTACGGCGGTATACAGAGTATTCTCCTCCTCCAGTGTGCAGAAGTAAGTACAAAAAACCGATACAAGTGGATACAGGCACCAGTTCTTTCCAGCTACTCCTGTCACCGTTTCAACTTATCATCGCCGGGATACAAATTGCAAGACTTTGTTAATAATATTCTTACGCTAAAGAACCTTAACAGCAGTCAGTTAGAAACCAACCTTTCGTTCGAAACAACAACGCTGGTTGAATATTCATCGAAAACGATTGCGCAAATCATCAACGATGTCTATCTACAGATAGTTACACGAGTCACACATAGTGCTATCACAATGCCACCACTGCCAACAGGTTTCCTGAATAGCGCTTGTTATTTCACCGGCCTTGTTGTTTGAAAAAACATGGTATGGCAACCAGGATCGGAACCGGACAAACTACACGGACAACTCTGATTCGTCAAAATCGACTACTAAAGGCTTGTTGTGATAAGCCTCCATATACTTGAGCAAGCCGTCAGCAGAGATTGTTGTGGTCATATTATTTTTGCATGGATGAAAGTGCAGAGGATCTTTCTCAAGTAAGGCTTTATCAAGCACAGCAGTCACCACCACATCTTTGTCATTAATCACGGACAGCGGCGTTACTGCACCTGGTATCACGCCCAGGTACTTCATCAGCCGTTCGGGGCTGGCGAAACTGAGTTTACCCATATTCAGCTGCGTACCCAGAGACGCCAGATTAATAGTTCTGTCCTCTAACAGAGTGACAACAATCATGATGCCTTTCTTGTTACGCAGGAATAGATTTTTGGAGTAACCACCCGGCACGCCTTCACGCAGCGCCACAGAATCTGCCACCGTTCTCATGGGCGCATGCGTTATGGTGCTGTTTTCGATTCCGAGTTTATCAAGTGCTGCAATGACCTCATCTGAAGTAGCCGGCTTACTACCATCGGCGAGTAGTGGCTCAATCTCTTGCTCAATATCTTCAGACATAATTAACCTGTTGGTTTGTGGTGCTCGCTATTTAAGGTAAAGTTTCTCAAGAGCTGCAAACATAGCTCGCAGCCCCATGGCCTCACCGCCAATCGGTCTGCCGTTTCTGGCTCTGCTGTTCCACGCCATAATATCAAAGTGCAGCCAACGGACATTTGAATCGACAAATTTCTGTAAATAGAGTGCTGCCGTTATCGCACCGCCAAAAGGTGTGCTCGCAGCATTCTGCACATCCGCTACATGGCTTTTCAAATAAGACTCATAGCCTGCGTGCAATGGCAGTTCCCAGGTTGGATCATAGGTTTGAACCCCGGTCTCACGTAACAGACTGGCGATCTCACGATCATTACTGAAGAACGCCGCGATCTCGGTGCCGACTGCCACGCGAGCAGCACCGGTCAAGGTGGCAAAATCTATAAGAAAGTCCGGCTGTTCATCGCAGGCATCGCAAAGTGCATCGCATAGCACCAGACGACCCTCTGCATCAGTATTGTCAACCTCTACCGTAATACCACTGCGGGTGCGGATGATGTCACCCGGTCGGAATGCATTGGAAGATATAGCATTCTCTGCAGCCGCTACCAGCAAGCGCAATCTAACCGGTAATTCGAGTGCCATAATCAGTTGCGCCAATCCAATCGCATGCGCCGCTCCACCCATGTCTTTTTTCATTGTACGCATGCCAGCTGCAGGCTTGATATCCAGCCCACCACTATCAAAGGTAATACCTTTGCCAACCAGTGTAACTGCAGGATGTTTGTCACTACCCCATTGCAGCTCTATGAGTCGAGGCGGATGCACGCTTGCCCTGCCCACGGTATGGATACACGGATAATTTTCTGCCAATAAATCGTCGCCGACAATTTCCGCAAACTCTGCCTCGTGAATCTGGGCAAGCTCAGAAACTACAGACGAGAGATGCAGCGGCATCATGTCTTCAGCAGGTGTGTTAATCAGATCCCGAACACGGTAAGTGGCAGCAACGGTTTCCTGAATCCGCTGATGATCTGCCGAGTTAGGTAGCTTAAGTTTCGCTTTTATAACGCCATTTTTTTTATAGCGATTGAATACGTAAGCACCTAGCCCCCAGCCCACAGCAAGACTTTCAAGGTTTGTTCTGACACCGCTACCTTCCAATGCGTACTCACCAGCTGGCAGCCGCCTCGGCAGATCCGCAATAGCAAACGGATCTTCGATGTTTTCAATACCGACAAAATATCTTTCCACACTGCCGGCGTCCCCCGGAATAGCGCAAAGACAACCAGGCTTGGCCGAGAAAGCGTTTTCTTCCAACCAACGGATTTGCAGTGGTGAGAGTTTTTTTGTCGCCCGACTGTAATTAGAAGAGGTAACGAGAACTATCGGCGTCGCATCTGAGCGCCCACCATAGATAAAACAATCGGTCATAGGGACTTGTTATCTTAGTTAATTTCCAATGTCACAATTGTAGTTTATTTTTGCTTTAACGGGAGGCTCCCGACAATTGAATTTTCTCTAAATGTAGAACATTGAATCGGACTGAATAACCACCGCCGGTGTAGTGTGAATTAGCCAGATCGCTGACGGATATTATCAGGCAACCAGGTTGCAACCTCAGGCCAGACGACCAGTATCACGACCATCAGAATCATCAAGCCGACCATCGGGATAGCGGTTTTGGCAATATAGGAAATCTCGTGTTGTGTCATACCCTGCAAGACAAACAGATTGAAACCAATGGGTGGTGTGACCTGTGCCATTTCCACCACAACCACAATAAAGATACCGAACCAGATAACATCGATTCCTGCCTGTCGAATCATCGGCTCAACAATAGCCATAGTAAGCACGACGGATGAAATGCCATCGAGAAACATACCCAGAATAATATAAAACAGTGTCAGCGCGACAATTAACACAATCGGTGAGAGCTCCATGCTTTCAATCCATGCGGCCAGAGCACGTGGCAGACCCGTGAAGCCCATCGCCAGAGAAAGAAAAGCCGCACCCATTAATATCAACGCAATCATTGCCGAGGTTCTGGTCGCACCCATAAGACTTTGTGTAAAAGTGTTCCAGTTAAGGGAACGTTGCATCGCCGCCAGTGCAAGAGCACCCAGCACACCGACTGCAGCAGCCTCAGTTGCGGTAGCCCAGCCAAAGTACATGGAACCAATAACAGTAAACACCAGCATCAAAACAGGTATCAGAAACCGGCTTTCGCGCAGCATCTCTGTAAAGCGCATGGTTAGCTCACGCTCAGGCCTTTGCTTAGGCTTTACATAATGCCAGCCGATGATATAAGCCATAAACAGAGCAGCGAGTATCAGGCCCGGAATAATACCTGCCATAAAGAGTCTGGTAATACTCTCATTGATGGTGACGCCATAGACAATCAGTGTTAACGATGGCGGTATCATCAGGCCTAATGTTGCAGCACCTGCCAGTGTACCGACAATCATATACTCCGGATAACCCCGCGCACGCAGTTCAGGTATAGACATCTTGCCTACCGTTGTGAGTGTCGCGGCAGAAGAACCCGAGACAGCAGCGAAGATTGTGCACCCGGCAATGTTGGTATGTAGCAGGCCACCCGGCATCCATCTCATCCAGGGCGCCAGACCACGGAACATATCTTCAGATAATCGGGTGCGATAAAGAATCTCTCCCATCCAGATAAACATGGGCAATGCGGTTAACGTCCAGCTGCTGGAACTTGTCCAGATGGTGGTGATCATTGCGTCACCCGCAGGTCTTGCGGTAAAGAGTTCCATACCAACCCAGGCAACACCCATTAACGCCAGGCCGATCCAGACCGAGCTTCCAAGCAAGGCGAACAGCACAAACAGGAATATCAGAGTCGCGTAGAATTCGGTCATTCGACTGTTTCCACTCTAATACCGCTTCTGCCCTGCACTACCAGCCTTGTCAGGTTGTCCCACAACGCTATAGCAAGAAGCACCGAACCCACAGACATCGCAATTTGCGGTAACCAGATTGGCGTATACACCCACCCGGTACCCGAGTTAGCCCACATCTCGCTCCACTTCGCCGGCGATGAACCGAGCATTTTTACAATCGTAAGTAGCTGTTCCGGTACCTGGTCGAGCCCCTGAGTACGATCGTTTAGCAGCTCGGAAAAAATATTTGCTTTGATCGCAAAGCGTGCGAAGTAGGTTGCCGTTAGCGCCGCGATAAACAATGCAAACGCATCGAACCAGAAACGGGTGTGCTGGTTTAAATTCAATAGAATGGATACACGAATATGTGAGCCACGATTCAAAGCATGCGCAAGAGCAAAGAATGAAGTTGCAGCCATCGCGTAGCCGGCGTAATCCGTAGATCCTGGAAACTGCAATCCAAACCAGCGCACCAGCATTTGCGCCACAATGATCAGCAGTATTGTGATCATGCAAAGTGCTGCAATAACACCGGAAAAATCATAGAGTTTATTCAGCACTGCCCAGATAGGCCTTAACAATACCGCTGCTATGCGTTTAAACATCGCACAGCCTATTACAATCAAACTTGGCAGCACAAATAGCCAAAACCACAATGGCAGGCCAAAAAAGGGCTTCCAGTCCATAATTGTATGTTTATCTTTTATTTCGTATTGAAGGTATTGAGCCCCTGACCGGGGCTCAACGAAGTCTTAATCTTTAGTTGCCCTGATAGGCATCCAGAATGGCCTGACCCTTGTCACCGACCTGTAATAACCAGTCAGCCTGCATAGCGTCACCAATCTCTTTAAGCTCCGCCAGAAACTCAGGACCGGCATCGGTTACTGTCATGCCGTTTTCTTCAAGTTGTTCAAAGTACCAGTCTGAGAGTTCTTCAGACTTTGCAATACAGGAAGCGCCTGTTTCATCTGCCGCCTTCTGCATAGCGGCTTGCGTATCAGCATCAAGTGCTTCCCACATACCTTTGTTTACCATCACATAGTTACGCGGTAGCCAGGCATTAACTTTATAGTAGTGAGACAAATGCTCCCAGACTTTACGATCGTAACCTGTTGAGCCGGAAGAGATAAAACCATCAGCGACTCCCGTGGCAAGTGCCTGGGTCAGTTCTGCAGCTTCAATTTGCACAGGTGTGCCACCAAGGCTTTCGATAACCGTGGCAGTTGCAGCATTATATGAACGCAACTTCATGCCTTTGACTGCGGCGGCGCCATTGACTTCATTTTTAAAGTAGAAACCCTGTCCCGGCCACGGACAGGTATAGAGTGCCACCAGATTCATGTCTGACAGAGTTTCGTTAACCGTGTCTTTAGCAGCTTCCCACAAACGTTCAGAGTCTTTGTAAGTGGTAGCAAGGAATGGCTGATTATCCCAATTCAGAAGAGGCTCTTCGTTTGCGTGGGCGGACATAATGCGCTCACCAATAGGTGCCTGCCCGGTCTGAACAGCACGTTTGATATCAGCACCGCCGAAAAGCGAACCGCCGGCATGGACCGTGATTTCCAGTTTGCCGTCAGTGTATTCCTTCACTTTGTCTGCGAACATCACTCCGTGCTCTGAGTGATAGTTTGTCGCAGCATATGCCATGGGCATATCCCATTTTTCGGCCATAACGGCCGGTGCATTCATGATCAAAGCGGTTGCAACTGTGACACACGCAAATGTAGATTTCATAATTCTCTCCTCGTTGATCTATGATCATAACACCGCACTTGCCCGCTGCGGAACACGACAAAAGTCTTTGCGCGACAAATTCAATCTGTCGTATTGTGAATATGCTGGCTGGAATCAGAGGGCATTTGACCCCTTGCAACATGGCTCAGACCAAAAATGCACAGACTGCAGTTGGAAATAATACCCGGCGATCTGAACCACCCGCAGGTGCTATCGCTGATCAAAGAACACTTGCAACACATGGCGAGTGAGACACCACCGGAGTCCGTGCACTCGCTGGACATTTCCGCCCTGGGAGAGCCGGATATAACATTCACTGCCGCCTGGGTGGGGAACAAAGAACCGAACCGTAAACTGGCTGGCATTGCCGCGCTAAAGAATCTTGGTCACTTTAAGGCTGAGATTAAATCAATGAGAACCGCATCTGCCTACAAGCGTATGGGGGTGGCCACCGATCTCTTAACTCACCTGATCAATACGGCAAAGCGCGAAAACATCAAAAAACTATATCTGGAAACCGGTTCTATGGATAGCTATGCACCGGCAAGATCTCTGTATGAAAAATTCGGTTTCAAACCTTGTGCAGCTTATGACAACTACGTTGAAGATCCAAATAGCATCTTTATGCATCTGACTCTTTCATAAGTTATATCGCTACATTTTCAGTCAGCTTTTATAGTGCGAAAATGCGCCTTTGTTGCGAGCGAGTATATAGTTCGCTGCCGTCACTGGTTCAAATTTTGGCGCTTCCTCAGGGATAAGATCTAACGGATCTACTACAGCACCCGGATCAGGATCATAAAACATCGCAATAGAATACCTCGCATCAGTGCCTGTGTTACGTACGCGGTGCTTTGTTGATAGCAGCTTATTATTAGACCATCGCGCAAGCAGATCACCAATATTGACGACCAGGGTATTTTCAATGGGTGGTGCGGCAACCCACTCACCATTTGGAAACAATACCTCAAGGCCGGGGGTTTCCTGCAATAACAACGTAATACAACCAAAATCACTGTGTGGTGCTACGCCAAACTGTTGCGGATGATTTTCAGTCGGCGGATAACACAAGAGCTGACCACGCAACATACACCGCTGATAATAAGGCTCAAAGAAAGATTCCGCGGCACCCAGTGCTGTCGCGACAATCTGCAGCAACCTGCCGCCTATAGACTGGACCATTAATGAGTAATCGAGTACTGCCTGACGAAAGTCAGCGATTTCGGGCCACTGGTTGGAACCGCAGAGTGGCAATCCGGCAATCACATCGGGATCATTTTTATCCGCCTCCCGACCCCAGAAAAATACTTCTTTTTGATCCCGCCGTGTCGCACCATGCATCAGCGCCATGCCTTGCGCCAGGTAGCCCCGGTTGTTGCAATCGATAGCAATTTTTTGTTTTTCATCAAGTGACAATGTAAAAAATGCGCGTTGCGCACGACGAACATTTTTAATTATGTTAGCGTTGTGGCTGTTAATATTTACGTAAATAAAACCACAGTGTGCTGTCGCCTTAACTAGTTCATCAGCCGCCGCAGATATATCAACCTCACCAGACTGAGATAAATCAAGCACTGATATCGCCAGATTATTCACCCGCTAGCCTGCATTATTCATGAGGATTCGGCGCCCAGAGTCAATAGCGCTAAACAG
>CAZKAQ010000032.1:0-33301 GCA_964550655.1 uncultured Granulosicoccaceae bacterium | reverse complement strand
CCGGACTAGAGCCGCCAGATATCGTTATTATACTCGGCAATTGTGCGATCTGAAGAGAACTTTCCGCTTTTGGCAGTATTCAATATACTCATGGTTGTCCAGCGTTCTGCATCCTGCCAGGCGAGTGCCGCACGCTCCTGAGCATCAATATAGGTTCTAAAATCTGCAGCCGTCATCCAGGGATCCTGCGGGTTGCGGATACTGGCGATGACCGAATCAAAGATACCCGGTTCAAACTGGTTGAAATGCCCGCTTTCAAGCAGCGACATCACCTCAGTTAGATCTTTATCAGCTTCGATAATAGAATTCGGGTCATAGTCAGGCCGCATGGCCTCTACCTCAGCCGCAGTGAGACCAAACAGAAAGAAATTTTCGTCGCCGGCTTCTTCACGAATTTCAATATTGGCACCATCGAGCGTACCGATAGTCACCGCACCATTCATCATGAACTTCATATTACCGGTACCGGATGCTTCCTTACCGGCAGTTGACACTTGCTCCGAGAGATCCGCACCGGCACAAATCACTTCCATGGCGGTAACCCGGTAGTTAGGCAGAAACGCCAGACGCAATTTGCTACCCACTTCCGGATCACTGTTAATGACACGTGCGATATTATTAGTAAGCTTAATGATATGTTTGGCCATGGTGTAACCCGGTGCGGCCTTGCCACCGATCAGCACACTTCTGGGTGTCCAGTTTTCTGTTTGACCTTTCTTGATACGATTGTACAGATGCACTACATGCAATAAATTCAGTAACTGACGTTTATATTCATGTATTCGCTTTACCTGTACGTCAAACATACTTTCAACATCAAATTCAACACCACAGTCCTGCCTGACCATCATTGCAAGCTTGCGCTTGTTACTCATTTTTATCTGACGCCATTCAGTACGAACTTTTTCGTTATCTACATGATCACTTAGTTTGCTGAGTTCATCAAGATTAGTAATCCAGCGACTACCAATAGTAGAATCAAGCAATTCACGTAGTTCAGGGTTACAGGATGCCAGCCAGCGTCTGGGCGTCACGCCATTGGTTTTGTTATTGAATTTCTGCGGCCAGAGTTCGCGAAAATCACTAAACAAGCCTTCCTTAAGCAGCTCTGTATGCAAAGCTGCAACACCATTGACCGAAAAACTACCGGCAATAGCGAGGTATGCCATTCTTATTTGTGGCTCAGAACCCTCTTCAATGATGGACATACGTCTCTGTCTTTCAGTATCACCTGGCCACTTGTTAGATACCTGATGCATGAATCTCGCATTGATCTCAAAGATGATATCCACTATTCGCGGAAGCAATTTTCTGAACAGACTCACCGACCATCTTTCGAGGGCTTCGGGCAACAGGGTATGGTTGGTGTAGGCCATTGTGGCAGAGGTAATATCCCAGGCATGGTCCCAGCTTAGTTCATAGTCATCCATCAGTATTCGCATCAGCTCGGCAACTGCAACACTCGGGTGAGTATCGTTGAGCTGAAAGCAGTTCTTCTCGGTAAACTGATCGAAGTTACTGCCGTTATTTTTTACCCATTGCGCCAGTACATCCTGCAAGCTCGCAGAGGCAAGAAAATACTGTTGTCTGAGTCTGAGTTCCTTGCCGTTCTCACTGCTGTCATTGGGATACAACACCATTGAGATGTGTTCCGCTTCGTTCTTGCTCGCAACTGACTCGGGATAGCGTCCGGCATTAAATTCACCCAGCTCGAAAGCATCAGATGCAGCGGCTTTCCATAAGCGCAGCGTATTAACGGTATTGTTGTCATAACCCGGCACCGGGGTATCGTGCGGCACCGCAAGTACATTTTCTGTATCTACCCATCGTACCCGTGATGCACCCTTGCCATCGACGTAAAACTCGCTTCGACCACCGAACCTGACAGTGCGTGTATCCTGTGGACGCCTGACTTCCCAGACATAGCCATCGCGGAGCCAGTGATCGGGCTCTTCTACCTGAGCACCGTCCTGAATTGTCTGTCGGAACATACCGTATTCGTAACGGATACCGTAACCGACGACCGGCAAGCCAAGCGTTGCGCAACTGTCGAGAAAACAGGCCGCCAATCGACCAAGTCCTCCGTTACCGAGGCCGGCATCTGCCTCTTCATTTGCCACATCTTCAAGTGCCAGGCCGTATTCATAGAGTGCAGATTTTACTGAATCTTCGATGTCGAGGTTGAGCATGGCATTGCCAAGTGCTCTGCCCATCAGAAACTCAAGCGATAAATAGTAGGCTCGCTTGCTGCCACCGGTTTCCTGTGCAATACGGGTGGTCTTCCAGCGCTCCATCAGACGGTCACGCACAGACAAAGCCAGTGCTTCGTAGTGCTCACGCAACTCAGCCTCTGACTCGATGCTGCCCAGCGTACGACCAAGATGGCGCCTGAAGTCGTGATCAACTGCCGCGGCATCCATCTCCAGTGGCGGTAGTGCCTGCACTTTTTTCATAGATTTATTCCGGTTACACCATGGCCTGCAACGACGCTACTGTGAGGATTTCGCGGCAGTACAACTATACTGCATCACATTTTTCGCCCGAGGTGGGGTCTGTTCAACTGCGTGAAGAATAGACACAAACTGAATGTGCCGCCAATATAAATTTGTCGGCAATTTCCGCATTATTTATAGACTCGGTTTGTGAAGAATCTAAACGGCATTGCCACGCGGCACCGGCATCAGTCAGTGGCAGAGTCACATCCAGTGTCTCCTCGCTGGCATTAAACGCCAGTAACAGATGCTTTGACGTTGCGTTGTCAGCACGCTGATCTCTATTGTCGGACAACAGCAACAGCACACACCTTGCAAAAGACTCCTGCCACTGGTGTTGTTCCATTGGCCTGCCCTGTGGATCACACCAATGGGCAGTCACCGGATTGTTATCTTCACCAATAAAATTCTTAAGGCGCAACAAGGGTTCGGATCGACGCAGGGCAAGTGTCGCCTGCACAAATGCAAGAAACTCAGCATCAGACTCACACATTGACCAGTCGAGCCAGTTGATTTCGTTATCCTGACAATAGGCATTGTTATTTCCCTGTTGGGTACGTCCGAACTCATCACCCGACAAGATCATCGGTACACCCTGTGATAACAGCACAGTTGCTATCATGTTGCGGCGCTGTAAATCGCGATAAGCATTGATCTCAGGGTTATCAGTCGGCCCTTCTATACCATAGTGATCACTGTAGTTGGCACTATGGCCGTCACGGTTATCTTCACCATTGGCAAGGTTGTGTCTTTCTTTATACGAAACAGTATCCAGCAAGGTATAACCGTCATGCGACGCTATAAAGTTAACGCTCGACGAGAGGCTGCGACCACTGTGGTTAAATTGTTCACTGGAACCGAGAACCCGACCGGCAAAGTCAGCCAGCAAGCCTTCATCACCGCGCCAGAATTTTCGTACTGTATCGCGGTATTGATCGTTCCACTCACTCCAGCCGGCTGGAAATCCACCCAACTGATAACCGCCGGGTCCGATATCCCAGGGTTCGGCAATCATTTTTACTCTGTTGAGCAACGGATCCTGTCTGACAGCGCTTAGAAAAGCGCAATTGCGGTTAAAGCCTTCAGCATCACGTGCCAAAGAACTTGCAAGGTCAAAACGGAAACCGTCAACATGCATATCGCTGACCCAGTAGCGCAAGCTATCCATGATCATTTGCAGTACACGCGGGTGATTAACATTGACCGTGTTACCACAGCCGGTATCGTTTATGTAGTATCGCTTGTCATCAGGCATCAGACGATAATACGAAAGGTTATCTATACCTTTAAAAGATAAGGTAGGACCGCGATGATCACCCTCACAGGTATGGTTGTAGACAACATCAAGAATCACTTCAATACCGGCATCATGAAACTTGCGAATCATTTGCTTGACTTCCGCCAGATCACCACCCGACTGACCGGATAAATATCTTTGCTCCGGAGCAAAGAAATTCAATGTGCTGTAACCCCAGTAGTTGCGTAGTTTTTTATCGACCAGAAAGCGATCGTCGACAAAATGATGCACAGGCAGAAGCTCAATTGATGTCACACCCAAAGACTTCAGATAATCAATGATGGCAGCATCACCGAGACCCGCAAAGGTGCCTTGAATCGACGAATCGATTGCCTGATGCTTAATGGTCATACCACGCACATGCGCTTCATAAATAACACTATCAGAAGCAGGAATACGTGGCGCCTTGTCATCACCCCAGGTGTAGGCGGTATCAACGACAACCGACTTCAGCATTGATTTGGCGTTATCACGTCGATCAAACGATAAATCTTCACGTGGACTGCCGCTGCGGTAACCCAAATGGGCATCAGACCATTTCAGGCTGCCCTTCAATCGTTTGGCGTAGGGATCAACCAGTAGTTTATTCGGATTAAAGCGATGCCCTTGCGATGGTTCATAGGGCCCGTATACACGGTAGCCATAACAGTCTCCGGGCAATACCCCGGCTACGTATCCGTGCCAGACCTGGTCAGTACACTCCGGCAGGGTAATGCGCTCACGTTCCCACTTTCCCGCCGTGTCGTAAATACACAGCTCGACGCGTTCGGCGTGGGCCGAGAAAAGCGCAAAATTAACCCCTGCACCGTCCCAGGTGGCGCCGAGTGAATGAGAGTATCCTGCCGACATTTCAAATTGTGAAACCACTGCCACGAAAAATTTTCACCTGTATTAGGAAAGTAAATTAATAAGAATTAGTGCTCGGGACGGTCTGCCACTATAGAATGAGCAACATATGCCCGGCTGTGTTAAACCCGCTGATTCGCGGCCGCGGCGATTTTACCATTCGATAACCAGCTAATACTCACGGTGTTTCTTTGATATCCCTAAGACAATTCTGTTTCCCGATACAAATTGCGCTGTTGCTGCTGGCGCAAACCGCCTGCGCTGACACCACATTTGTAGCACCAGCCCAGGCCAACGCAGAAACAGCAGACCCGAACACCGACCCTATATTCACACAACAAGCTGATTGTGTGGATTTCATTAACGAAAATCCGCAGCGTGTGACGTGCGGATTTATCGAACTACCGGTCAACCACGACGAACCAGCCAAAGGCACAGTCACACTACCGATGCTTATTGCCGGTCAAACCCGGTCTCTGACTGCCACACCCTCATCCAAAGCAATCCTGATACCGGGTGGTGGCGGCCCGGGAGCGTCAATCGGATTTGGCCTCGCCTACCGGTCAAATGAGTATCTGAGCTTCTATGATAGTTTGCGATCTGCAGGATTTGATCTGGTTATTCTTGACCAGCGCGGTGCCGGATTTGCAAAACCAAGACTAAACTGCCCCGAAACAGTGGCGGCATTTAAGGACAGTGTTGCCGAGAAACAAACCTTCATTGACTCACTAAAAACTTATCGCACCTCACTTGATGATTGCCGTACAAGACTTGTATCAAAAAATATTTCGCTACAGGACTTCAACACCACACAATCTGCTAAAGACTATCTGAGCACGATGGACAAACTACCGTATCAGTGGTGGGGAGTACTGGCGACTTCCTACGCAACAGTAATCGCTCAGGAAATGCAGCTAATCAATCCATCGATTTTTGATCGTATAGTTCTCGACTCACCGGTTGCAATCGACTACCAAAGGCCCTTCACGTATGAGCTGACTATAGCGTCACTGGAACGGATACTCACTGTGTGTGAAATAACCCGACGCTGCAACAATAAATACGGTGACATAAAAACCCGCTTTCATGATGTGTTAACCCGTCTTAAGCAACAACCCGCATCTATCGATATCGTTGTTTACAACATTGAAAACAACGCTCGAAAAACCAACCTTCAAGTCAGCGACAGCACATTGCTTGACATGCTTATTCTTTTCGCATATAGCAACTTTGGCATTACCGAAATTCCGTGGATCATTAACGATTTGCATGAAGGCGGGACCAGTGGACTGAAAAAGCTGGCAACTGAATACTGGCACCAAAACAGTGATCTCGAATTTGCATCAGCGCTGAGCTGGATGATTCACTGTAAAGAAAGACAACCCATGGAAGAGACTTATTTGAGCCGTCACCCCGAGAGTTACAACGGTTTTTCTGAAATTTCAAAGATCGCTTTTGATCAGGAAAGACTAATCTGCTCAGACTGGAGCAAACAACCAGACAACAATACATTAAAAAATAAACTTATCAGCGCAGAAACACTGATAATTGCCGGTGACCTTGACCCGGTAATCAACCGTGATGATATCGACAATACTTCGGACAACTTCCTCAACAAACAGGTCATGATACTCCCGGGCACAGGGCACTCAGTCTGGTTTCAAAGCACTTGCACTCGTCAAAATGTTGCAGCATTTTTCTCTAATCAAAACATCGATGGTGCTCTGCCGGAATGTAAAGACGGGCTGAGTAGATTCAGATAAGCTCCATGCCGGTCAGTGTGACTACAGCAGAACAAATCAGAACACTCGCAAAGATGATGCGGGAACATCAACCGGTCACTGTTCTGACCGGCGCGGGACTTAGTGCCGGGTCCGGCTTGCCAGTGTATCGGGATTGCAAAGGCAAATGGATACACAAAGAGCCCGTGCAAGGCCCCAAGTTCAGAGCCAGTAAAGCCATAAGACAACGCTATTGGTGCCGCAGCTACTTCGGTTGGCAGGCTTTCTCTAAAGCCAGACCCAATTGCGCACACAATAATCTTGTTGCTTTAGAACAGGGTGGGCTGATCGCACATACAATCACCCAGAACGTTGACGGCCTGCATCAGCGCGCAGGAAGCAAAAGCACGATTGCATTGCATGGCAATCTATCTGAAGTTATCTGTTTAAGCTGCGCACATGTTAGCAGGAGATCCGATCTTCAAACCCGTCTCAAAGACATCAATCCGGACTTTCTGAAGATAGAATTCGCGGTAGCACCCGACGGTGACGCCATAGTTGATGATCAACACATACAAAGTTTCAATATTGCCAGTTGCTCTATATGCCAAGGGGTACTGCAACCTGACGTTATTTTCTACGGTGATAACGTCCCAAAGCAAAGAGTCGAAACGTGTATAGAAAATGTGCTCTCCAGCAGCATGTTGCTGTGCATCGGCACATCATTGATGGTGTATTCCGGCTATCGATTCTGCAGAACGGCAAATAAAGCCAATATACCGATCGTTATGATCAACAATGGAGTGACTCGTGCCGATGACATCGCCTCATTAAAAATAAACTACGATTGTGCTGCTGCTTTGGCTCAATTAAAAACAATGTTGTTGTAGTTGGCGTATCAGGTCTGTTGTGAGAACGGATCTACAAAAATACCGGCAGTTGTGATCACTCTGAAAACATCCTAAAACAGATTTGTGCAGTTTGTGATAATCATTCCTTTCCCGATTAAACTTTCGGGCTTGTGCGGCGTTATTCAACTCTAATACACAAAATCCATCACAACGATCCTGTTTTATCCAACCAGTCGTGATTTATGGCAGCATTCGACAAATAAACGGCGACGTATCAGCGGTACATACAAAATGTGTTTAAAAAAAGGCTTATCGGTAGCAGTAATTAGTGTACTGCTTAATGCCTGCGGTAGTTCCAGCAGCAGCTCTGGCGGCGAAAACGAAGGACTGCTCGGCATCGTCGTTCTGACTCAGTTTTCAGAGGATCTTCGACCTTCGGGCAGCCCTGGAGCCTTTGGCTCCGGCTTGTTTTACAGGCTTGATGAAATTATCACTTCCGATACTTTTGCTGCAGGTTTCAACACAGACGTAGACACGTGCAGAGCCGCTGATGATATTGATATATGACGTTTCCGGTTTACCAGATTTAGATAATTTACTACGAGATGTAAATGCGGGTGAGACAATCACCTTTAGTGATCTTGCTGGCACTTACGCCACACTGCAACGTACTATAGACGAAGATTTTAGTGAGCTGGGTGACGCTACTGTGTACCTCTCCGATTCAGCCTTGACAACTCCGCCACAGAATTTGACTGTAGACATCTCCGGGGGGGGATTTTCCCGCCTTTGATAATGTTTTTTTCCCGTCAGTGTTCATAACAGAGATCACACCATCGGTTGAACAAGATATAAACGCGGATACCACACTTCGGTGGATTGGAAATCATCGTGAACCCTTCGGCAGGATGTTTATGACAATCGACTTTGATAACGGTCTGAATATTATTTGTAATGCCTTAGACGACGGCAGCTTTAGTTTTCCGGAAGACACCAGAGCGCTCATTAGCGAATCCAGTGCAACGTTTGTATCTATCGATAGGACTGCTATCCGGATTACCTCCATCGGTAATGCTACTTTGTTATCGGTACACTCAGTACACTTTTAATTGTTGGTAGCTACCATGAGCACCTTGCAGGAAATACGTCTGGGCGAAAATTCTTCGCTCAGTTATCTACCGCAATTCATTGCCACTGAAAAATCGAGCAGACTGATAGAAAAATGGACCAAAGAACTTAACTGGGAGCAATCCGAAATATCACTTTTTGGCAGGAAGGTCGCCATTCCCAGGCTGCACTACTGGTGTGGCGATCAACCCTACACCTACTCCGGCATCAGATTTGAGGCAGTGCCATGGACAACCGAGCTGGCCGAATTAAAGGCACAGGTAGAACAGGTCAGCGGGCTCGAGTTCAACAGTGTGCTAATTAACTGGTACCGCGACGGCCAGGACAGCATGGGCTGGCACAGCGATGACGAAAAATCCCTTGGCGAGGCACCGCAGATCGCGTCTGTCAGTCTCGGGGCCAGCAGAAGATTCGTCCTGCGCAAAAAATCAGATCACACAAACAAAAAAGAGCTGTTGCTGACTGACGGCAGCCTGTTTTTGATGCTTGGCGAAACACAGAAACTCTGGCAACACGCTTTGCCAAAAACACGCAAATCGGTGGGTGATCGCATCAATCTTACTTTCAGGCAGATCAGGCACTCGTTGTGACCTGCAAGACTAAATCACACACGAGAGATACCGCCGCGCAGCGCGCTCAGGTCACAGGTGCTGTTACAGAATTTAACAAAGCAAGACAATCGCTAGCCAACTTCCGATAAAACTAGCTTCTTCGGCGGGTAATCACAACAAGGGACAGGGCTGCAATAGCAATACACATTAGAACGGGCAGCATTTTTTCTCACTTATAGCCCAAACTGCAGGCAGGTTACTACAAACGCTTGAAGCATTTACAATAAAGTTAATGATGGCGCGCCCGGAAGGATTCGAACCTCCGACCGCCTGGTTCGTAGCCAGGTACTCTATCCAGCTGAGCTACGGGCGCACAGTTGTGCAATTATGGGCAGTGTTGGGTAAATCGTCAAGGACAATCGCTTTCTAATATTTGGTAAAAGTCAGGAAAAGACTGGCTGGCAGCGATTAAATACCCGCAGAATTCTTGATATTTTCAAAATCAATATCAGAGCGGTGTAATCAACACGTTTAGGACAATTTGGCGGAGAGAGAGGGATTCGAACCCTCGATGGAGCTATAAACCCCATACTCCCTTAGCAGGGGAGCGCCTTCAGCCACTCGGCCATCTCTCCGTATGGGGAAAGCTTATCTTCTGCAGAAATAAAGTCAAACCAAAAACGCAAAAACCGCCCACAAGGCGGTTTCAATCTGTACATCTGACCTGCTACGCAGGCCCGGCAAGCTACTGTATTTTATGTACTGTACAAGATGATTCCTCAGAACCGGAATCGTCGGATTTGGGAGCACTTTCAGTTGGCACATGGGTCTGCTCCTGCTTTATGCGATCGTAAATTTCCTCACGATGCACAGCGACTTCCTTGGGCGCATTCACGCCAATACGCACCTGGTTGCCTTTGACACCAAGTACTGTGACGGTAACTTCGTCACCGATCATCAAAGTTTCGCCGATTCTTCGGGTTAGGATAAGCATTCTTGCTCCAAATTTCGTATACAGCCAGATGTAGTATGGTTTTTAGCGATACGGCGCATATTCGATAACATACGCACACCATATTCCATGTTCATTCAAATGTCAGTACAAGCAACGAAAAGTCACAATTGACTCGTAGTGCTCGCCGCGTATGACTACGTAGAACGAAAACCGTTCACCTATGACACAATTCTATTTCGGCTAATTGGTGTTTTTATCTATCACCTATCAAAATAGTTTATGATGATTTACAATTATCGTACAGTTGCTGTACAGTTTACTGCGAGTTTTGAGCCAGCTCAAATATATCGTGAAGAACCCGCACTCCCAACTCCAGATATTTCTCGTCAATAACCACCGATACTTTAATCTCGGAGGTTGAAATCATTAAAATATTGATTTGTTCCGCTGCCAAAGCCTCAAACATTTTACTCGCCACACCTGCATGTGACCGCATACCCACTCCGACAATAGATAACTTTGCGATATCTTTTCTACCGGAAACATCAGCAGCACCCAGCTCGGTTGATACTTTTTTGACAATCTCGGTGACGTTATCGTAGTCACTCCTGCTAACCGTAAATGTAAAGTCAGTTATATTATCGCCAGATATATTCTGCACAATCATATCAACTTCGATATTGCTATCTGAAACAGCGCCAATAATTCGATAGGCTATTCCAGGTGTATCAGGTACACCACGTACAGTTATCTGTGCTTCATCTCGACTGAAGGCAATGCCAGATACAAGTGCTTTTTCCAAGGTAGCTTCCTCATCATCAAGAGTAATAAGTGTGCCTTCTCCATCACCAAAGGATGAAAGCACTCTGAGTGCAACATTATACTTACCGGCAAACTCTACTGATCTTATTTGTAGTACTTTTGAACCGAGACTGGACATCTCTAACATCTCTTCAAAAGTTATCACATCAAGTTTGCGCGCATCGGATACAACCCGCGGGTCAGTGGTATACACGCCGTCTACATCAGTATATATCTGGCATTCTTCAGCTTTAAGCGCTGCAGCCATTGCTACGGCCGAGGTATCTGATCCGCCACGGCCTAAAGTCGTGACATCACCCGCCTCGTTAACCCCTTGAAAACCTGCAAGCACTACAACAAGACCTTCATTAAGATCTTTCATTACCGCTTCTGTATCGATCTTGTTGATACGCGCTTTGTTATAAGCGTTGTCTGTCAGTATGCCGGCCTGACGGCCGGTGTATGAACGTGCCTCCTGACCGAGCTCGGCAAGCGCCATACAAAGTAAAGCAGTTGTCACTTGTTCTCCGGTTGATACCAGCACATCGTGTTCACGCGGTAGCGGCTGATTGCTAATCTCGTTGGCAAGTCCGATCAGGCGATTGGTTTCTCCGGACATTGCCGATACGACGACCACCAATTGATGACCTTGTTGCACGGTGTTATACACACGTTCAGCGACCGCCTGAATGCGCTCCACTGTACCGACGGAAGTACCGCCGTATTTTTGAACAAGTAAACTCATGTTGCTGTGTAGTTAGACCAGAGGGTTAAGAAAGAAGAAGCTCACAAATCAATATTATCTGTGCCGCTAATTTGAAGAAGTAATTTAGTTACAGCTTTGTGGTGACCCAGTCGGTCACACTAGCCAGCGCAGATGATAAATTTTCCGGTTGTGTACCACCCGCCTGAGCCAGATCAGGCCGGCCGCCACCTTTGCCACCAACCTGCAAAGCCACGTGATTAACCAGCTCACCCGCCTTGACCTGATCAGTAACATCTTTACTTACACCAGCAATCAGACGTACTTTACCCTCTTCTACCGCAGCAAGAACAATGGCTGCAGTGCCGAGCTTATCCTTGAGCTTATCCATCGAATCACGCAGACCTTTGGCATCGGTGTTTTTCAGCTCAATTGCCAACACCTTAACACCATTAATATCTACTGCATCCGAACTCAGGCTATCACCGGCCTGCGATGCAATAACAGACTTTAATCGATCTATCTCACGGCTCAGCTCGCGGTTTTGTTCAGATAATCCCGCGACACGTTCATCGACTTTTTCCAGCGGCGACTTAAGGCGTGCAGCAATACTGGCCAGTGTGTTGTGTTCACCCAGAGTTTGATCAATAGCTGCAGTACCGGTAACCGCCTCGATTCTTCTCACACCGGCAGCGACTCCGGTCTCACCGACGATTCGAAACATACCGATATCACCACAACGCCTGACGTGAGTACCACCGCAGAGCTCTACGGAGTCGGGCCCGAGCTCAACCACCCGAACCACATCACCGTATTTTTCACCGAACAGTGCCATCGCACCTTTGGCGATAGCATCGTCCATAGACATTTCATTGGTTGACGCCTCGGCATTCTCCATCACCTGGCCGTTAACCCAGCTTTCAATAGTGGTCAATTCCTCATGGCTAACCGGCGCGCCATGAGAGAAATCGAATCGCAGGTGACCAGGCCCTACCAGAGACCCTTTCTGCTGCACGTGTTCACCAAGCACTCTGCGCAATCCTGCATGCAGCAGATGGGTTGCCGAGTGGTTCTTTAAGGTTGCACGACGACGATCAGCATCAACAGCTGCAGACAGTTTGTCACCTTTACTTATAGAGCCCTGCGCTAAAACACCAAAATGCAAAAACGCCGCACCGGATTTCTGTGTATCTGCTACTTCAAACTCTACAGAGTCATTGCTTAGCAGACCCCGGTCTCCGACCTGGCCACCCGACTCACCATAAAAAGGTGTTTCTGTAAGCACAATCACAACCGACTGATCAGCGCTTACACCCGATGCATCAATGCTATCTACAGATTGACCATCAACAAAAAGCTCTGCCACTTCTGCCTGAGCTTCGAGCATGTCATAGCCGGTAAATGAAGTAGCCGTGGTACTGGCAATTTGTGCAGCCCCTGCACTGGCAAACTGACTGGCCGCTCTGGCACGATCACGTTGCGCTTCCATGTGAGTTTCGAAACCAGCTTCATCAACGCTGAGGCCACGCTCACGGGCAATGTCTGCCGTCAGATCCAGTGGGAATCCGTAGGTATCATAAAGTTTAAATGCTGTTTCACCCGGCACAGTTTTGCCACTGAGCTTTGAGAGATCTTCTTCAAAGATTTTCATACCCTGACTGAGGGTTTCTGCAAAGCGCACTTCTTCGGCCAGCAACGCATCTTCGACCTGTTTCTGTGCTTTTGCCAGCTCCGGAAAAGCCTCACCCATAAGATTGACCAACGGTGCCACCAGCTTGTGAAAGAACGACTCACTTGCACCAAGCTTGTGACCATGCCGGGCAGCCCGACGGATTATTCGTCGCAGCACATAACCACGGCCTTCATTCGAAGGTAGTACACCATCAACAATCATAAACGCACAGGATCGAATATGATCTGCTATTACCTTAAGCGACGGGTTGTCTGTGTCATCGCTACCGGTAACTGATTGCACTTCTTTGAGAAGATTCGCAAACAAATCTATTTCGTAGTTACTGTGTACATGCTGCAAAACAGCCGCCACCCGCTCGAGTCCCATACCGGTATCCACACTCGGCTTCGGCAACGGCGTTAAGGTACCGTCGGCAGAACGGTCGTACTGCATAAAGACCAGATTCCAGATTTCTATGTAGCGATCACCATCTTCATCCGGTGTACCCGGCGGGCCGCCAAAGACATCTTCACCGTGGTCATAAAATATTTCAGAACAAGGACCGCATGGACCGGTGTCTCCCATTTGCCAGAAATTATCTTTAGCACCGATACGGGCAATTCTATCTTCAGGGACACCGACGCCTTTGGCCCAGAGATCATAGGCTTCATCGTCTTCTTCAAAGACTGTGATCCAGAGTTTTTCTTTTGGTAAACCCAACTCTTCCGTCAGAAACTGCCAGGCAAAACCAATTGCTTCTTCTTTAAAATAATCACCAAAACTGAAGTTACCCAGCATTTCAAAAAACGTGTGGTGTCTGGCGGTATAGCCAACATTTTCAAGATCGTTGTGCTTACCACCTGCCCGCACACACCTTTGTGATGTGGTAGCGCGGTTGTAGCTGCGTTTTTCGGTACCAAGAAACAGGTCCTTAAACTGCACCATGCCTGCATTGGTGAACAGCAGAGTCGCATCATTGCCAGGCACCAGCGGGCTGGACGCTACGATCTCGTGTCCGTTCTTTTTAAAGTACTGCAGGAACCTGTCTCTGATCTCAGAGGTGGTTAATAATTTTTTTGACGATTCATTTGACATAGGGGGTCATTGTCGGTGTAACTGCACTGCCTGTGTTATCAGGCTTAAATTAATATCGAATTCAGAGTTCAGAATCTGCAGATTCGTAATTGTTCATAGCAGACCTGATTTCTTCTGCTGCAAATCCACGTTGATACAAAAATCTCTGCATCTTCGCGCGGGTTTTTATATCCAGAGCAGATAAACAGCCGAATTTTTTAGCCAGCGCAGCATCCGCCACAGCGGTCCAGTCGGCACCGCAATCACTGATGGCTTGTTCTACTACGGATTGCTGCAGACGACGTGTCTTTAGATCTGCTCTGATTTTATTAGCCCCGTATCCGCGGTCAACTCGCATCCGCAGATACGATTCTGCAAATCGCACGTCGCATTGTAGCCCTTCTTGCGCCAGCTGATCCAGAACAGAAACAATCAAATCGGTTGGCAGATCACGTCGCAGCAGCTTTTGTTCAAGTTCTTTTCTCCCATGCTCGCGATTAGCAAGCAATCGAACGGCCCGTTCAAGTACCTCAGCATGGGTTAAAGCGGGTGGCTCAGCATCGTCAGCTGACAGGTCGGCTCCTTCATATTCCGGCGCGGGCAGGTCTGCGCCTTCAAATTCATGATTGGAAAAATCAGCGTTGAACATCTGATTGGCAACCCGTGGTTTGTGACTTTCAGTTCTACGGGTCGCAGAGGCATGTGTAGCCTCTGACTGGTTTTCAGGTTGATCTTCTGGCTGATCTGATGGCCGATCTGGCGGCAGGTTGAGGTCGGCATCTATCTGCCGACCAAACTCCTTTGCAAACCGGCGACGGCCAGATCGCTCAGGCTTCTGGCGCTTCGGCCTCATCCTGCTCTTCTTCGACAGCTTCCGATTTGCCGACTGGCTTTAACAGCAGATCACGCAACGTGGCTTCGATTTCCTGAGCCATTGCAGGATTCTCTTTCATATAGTTACGCACATTGTCTTTACCCTGACCGATGCGATCACCTTTATAGCTGTACCAGGCACCCGCCTTGTCGACCAGATCGTGCTTTACACCCAGCTCGATCAACTCAGCTTCACGTGAGGAACCTTCGCCGTAGAGAATTTCAAATTCCGCCTGTTTAAACGGAGGTGCCATTTTGTTTTTAACCACTTTCACACGCGTGTCATTGCCTATGACCTCGTCGCCTTTTTTGATCGCACCGATACGACGGATATCAAGCCGCACAGAAGAGTAGAACTTAAGCGCGTTACCACCAGTGGTGGTTTCAGGTGAACCAAACATCACGCCGATTTTCATACGGATCTGGTTAATGAAAATAACCAGCGTGTTAGAGCGCTTGATGTTGGCTGTCAGTTTGCGCAGCGCCTGTGACATTAAACGTGCATGCAGACCCACATGTGAGTCACCCATATCGCCTTCGATTTCAGCTTTTGGCGTAAGTGCTGCCACCGAGTCGACTACGATCAGATCAATTGAGCTGGAACGCACCAGCATGTCTACAATTTCAAGTGCCTGATCACCGGTATCCGGTTGAGATACCAGCATGTCATCAACATTGACGCCCAGTTTTTCTGCGTAGCCCGGATCGAGAGCGTGTTCCGCATCGATAAATGCGCAGGTGCCACCGGCCTTCTGACATTCTGCAATTGCCTGCAGCGTTAAGGTGGTTTTACCGGAAGATTCAGGTCCGTAGATTTCGACAACGCGACCTTTTGGCAGACCGCCGATACCGAGCGCGATATCCAGCGTCAGTACACCGGTCGAGACAACGTCGATATCCCGATTAATTTGCGCATCACCCATACGCATGACAGCACCTTTACCAAACTGTTTTTCAATCTGGCTGAGGGCGGCGTTAAGAGCTTTCTTTTTGTTGTCATCCACGTTTTGGATTCTCCTGAGTTACATCTTTTGCCTGTCGTCTACGTGATAAAGAGTAAACACCTGGTATGCGAGCCACGAGTTAGCGGCCCCGCCAGGCGACTGGTCTTAAACGACATTGGCGCGGTTAGGATTAGACGGCAATACTGCCGCTGCGAATTATCGCACAATGGAGGTTTTTAAACACCGATCTAACAGAATATTAACTGCCGGTAGTCTATCGGTCGCAGCAGCACGAACCGGATATTCAAGCGACAGGTCACCGTGAATCAGATTCGATACAGTTGATAAGCAAACGAACCGCATGATCAACGGTTTGTTGACGAACAGCCTGTCGGTCACCAGCAAACAGATGATGCTGCGCCCTGCTCTCGAAGCCGTCACCGGCACAACCGATCCAGACCGTACCGACCGGCTTGGCTTCACTGCCCCCGGTCGGGCCGGCAACACCACTGACCGCCACAGCGATATTGGCATCACTTGCAGCCACCGATCCCTCAGCCATAGCGATGACTGTTTGCTCGCTGACAGCGCCGTAGTCCGACAGCACCTGTTCAGCAACACCTAGCATCTCTTGCTTGGCGCCATTGCTATAGGTCACAAAGCCCCGGTCAAACCAGGCTGAGCTGCCGGACAACTCAGTAAAAGCCGCAGCAATTAAACCACCGGTACAGGACTCGGCAGTGGCGAGCACGCGCTTACGACTCACGGCAAGGTCAGCCAGTGATCGCATCAGCACCATCGTATCTGAACTAGTCATCGCACCAGTGTATCGTTATCAACCCGATTCATTATGAATAATTGCCAACGTGATTCCGCCGGAAGGGCATGCCGCGCTTTGTAAGATTCCAGCCAGACACCTTCTATACAATAGCCCACATGAGTACCGCGACCAAAAGCACCACCGTCACCCCGATGATGCGTCAGTATCTGGGGATAAAAGCAGAATACCCCGATACACTGCTTTTTTATCGCATGGGGGATTTCTATGAACTCTTCCATGACGACGCAAAGCGGGCAGCCGAACTGCTTGGCATCACCCTCACCGCCAGGGGCTCATCAGCCGGGCAGCCGATCCCGATGGCCGGTGTGCCGTATCACTCCGCAGAAGGTTATCTGGCGAAGCTTGTCAGCTATGGTGAATCTGTAGCCATCTGCGAACAAACCGGCGATCCTGCTACCAGCAAAGGGCCTGTCGAACGACAGATTGTGCGGATACTGACACCGGGCACCGTCACCGATGAAGCCATACTGGATGATCGAAAATCCTGCGCACTGGCCGCCCTGGTGGCCGATGGTGACCGCTACGGCGTCGCAAGTATCGATCTGGCCGTCGGCACCATCTATGTCACCGAGCTTGAATCCGAAACGCTGCTGCAAGCCGAACTTGCACGGTTATCGCCGAATGAACTCCTGATCGCAGAGGGCCTGGCAACAGCTGAGCTGCAGGAACGCTACATTGTTCGTGAAAGACCTGTATGGCACTTCGACAATACCACTGCCAGAGAACAACTGTGCGAGTTGTTCGGCACCAAAGATCTGCAGGGCTTTGGCTGTGACAACCTGCAACTTGCAACATCAGCTGCCGGTTGTGTACTGCAGTATGTACGCGAAACACACCGTGGTTCACCGCCACACATAGAAGGCATCACAACTGAGACTCAAGGTGATGCAGTCACACTGGATGCCACCACCCGACGTAACCTTGAACTCGATTCAAGTATCAGTGGCCAGCCCGGTGCAACACTAATAGCCATACTCGACAAAACCTGCACCAGTATGGGCAGTCGCTTGTTAACGCGATGGCTGCACAGACCCTTACGCGATCACCATGAGCTGAATACTCGTTTTGATGCCATAGAGTCTTTACTGCGTAGCAGCAGCCTGCAAGATCAGCTAACAGAGCAACTGACCGGTATTGCAGACATAGACCGCATACTGGCACGTATCTCAATCGGCAGCGCCAGACCCAGAGATTTACTTGGCCTCAGAAACAGCCTGCGGCGCCTGCCTGAGCTGCACACAGCCTGCAGCCAGGTTAAAGACGTTCTATTGAACGGTATCAGTGATTGTCTTGATGGCTTTGACTCCGAAACAACACTGCTTAACAACGCACTTAATGATGAAGTACCGGCAACACTTAAAGATGGTGGCGTAATAAAAACCGGCTTTGATGAAACACTGGATGAGCTGCGTGCCTTAAGCGAAAACGCTGACCAGTTTTTAACCGACCTTGAGATCCGTGAACGCGAACGCACCGGTATCCCAACCCTTAAAGTCGGCTACAACCGCGTACACGGTTACTACCTTGAAGTATCAAAAGCCAGTAAAAGTGAGGTACCGGCTGAGTACACCCGCAGACAAACGCTTAAAGGTGCCGAACGTTATATCACCGAAGAACTAAAAGAATTTGAAGACAAAGTATTATCGGCGCGCGAACGATCCATGAATCGTGAGAAAGCGCTCTATGAAAAACTACTGACCGATTTATCAGCACACTTACCGGCGTTAAAACAATGCGCACGCGCCGTCGCAGAGCTCGATGTGCTTTGCAACATGGCAGAGCGATCTGCCAGTAATCAATGGTCACGCCCTGCGTTCAGCGATGAACCGGGTATTCGCTACAACGCAGGCCGCCACCCGGTAATTGAAAACACCCTCAAAGATCCGTTTGTACCAAACGATCTTCATCTTGATAGCAAACAACGCATGCTGTTAATTACCGGTCCGAACATGGGGGGTAAATCAACCTATATGCGTCAGACCGCACTAATCGCATTGATGGCACATATAGGGTGTCATGTACCTGCCAGTGATTGCGTCATAGGACCGGTTGATCGTATCTTCACACGCATTGGTGCATCAGATGATCTCGCCAGTGGCCGCTCGACTTTTATGGTCGAGATGACAGAAGCCGCCAGCATACTGCACAACGCAACACCGCATAGCCTGGTGCTAATGGATGAAATCGGCCGCGGCACCAGCACCTATGACGGACTGTCACTGGCATGGGCCTGCGCCGAAGCACTGGCAAACAAAAACAAAGCATTTACCTTGTTTGCAACGCACTACTTTGAACTCACCTCACTGGCAGAGTCGCATAAGGCTATCGGCAATGTGCATCTTGACGCGGTTGAACACAATGATGAAATCGTGTTTATGCACAACGTTAAATCAGGTGCGGCAAACAAGAGCTACGGCTTGCAGGTGGCCAAGCTTGCAGGCCTGCCAGCGGCAACGCTGCGTGATGCACGCTTGCGACTTGAATCACTGGAGAGCGGTGGTGGAGTTGCTTCAAGTCAACACAACGTGCAACCGGCAACACCGTCATCAGGACCACAAATGGGATTGTTCGATCAGGACTACTCGGCACTGGCCGACTACCTTAACGACCTTGACCCGGACACACTAACACCAAGACAAGCGCTGGATCATTTATATGAGCTTGCCAGACTCGCGGCGGAGTAGCACCGGCAAATCCAGCAAAAATCGCCGGTTGTGGCAAGAGTCAGAACGTCGAAATCGCCCGTTATTGAATCAAAAATGAACGACAACGTATCTATAAGGTATCCCGGCATGATATCGTAGGGAAATGTCGAATTTTAACAAAGTCGGTCTGATATCTAAAAGCAATGACCTAAGCGTTTCAGAAACCCTCAACAAGGTGCACGACCTGCTGCTGCAGAAAGGCCTCGACGTTATGCTGGACAACAGCACACGTGGTCTGCTGGGTGGTCCCATCACTGTGGATATCGAAGCCATTGGCCAGGAGTGCGATCTCGCTGTCGTCATCGGCGGTGATGGCACGTTGCTGCGTGCGGCGCGGGAACTGGTCGATGCCGAAGTACCGCTGGTCGGCGTGAACCGGGGCCGGCTCGGATTTCTGGTCGATGTCTCACCGGAAGACGGTCTGCATGAACTGACAGAAATTATCGAAGGCAACTATCAGCAGGAAGAACGCCTGTTGCTTAACTGCGGGCTGGTGCGCGGCGGTGAAACGATTCATGAGTCGCTGGCTTTCAACGACATGGCCATGCGAACCAACAATGTATTGCAAATTATTGAGTTCGAACTTTCTATCGATGACTGCTTTGTGCTTTCTCAGAGAGCTGACGGTATTATTGTCGCATCGCCATCGGGTTCGACAGCCTACTCTCTCTCCAGTGGTGGCCCGATCGTTAACCCGCGCTTGTGTTCATTTGTTATTCAATCGATCTGTCCTCACACGCTGAGCAGCAGACCCCTGGTGGTCGACGCGGATACCAAAATATCAGTGCTGGTCACGGAAAAGAAAACCGTACATGCGCAGATGATTTGCGACGGACAGGTATATAATGGCCTGCAACGCGAAGACATTATCGAAGTGCGCAGACACGAAAAACCGATTCGCATCCTGCACCCTTCCAACTACAACTACTACGCTATTCTTCGTGAAAAACTCAACTGGGGCTGAGCTATTGATCAAACCGCGAAGTTGCTAGTCCGGGCTAAGCCACATCGCAGCAGGTCAGGCAACATCAGGTATTAATGTTAGTAGCACTGAACGTCAAAGATTTTGCCATCATCACCAGCAGCTCGCTCGAACTGCAAACCGGCATGACCACACTCACCGGCGAGACCGGAGCCGGTAAGTCAATTCTACTCGGTGCACTGGGCCTGGTACTGGGTGACCGCGCCTCACCCGGTGCAGTACGTGATGGAGCAGAACGCGCAGAGATCAGCGCCGTGTTCGATGTCTCTGCAGTTAAAGATGCCGCACTATGGCTGGCTGATCACTCAATGGATCAGGATGATGAATGCATTCTGCGCCGTGTTGTCGCCAAAGACGGTAAGTCTCGTGCATTTATCAATGGCTCACCTGTGACACTCAGAAACCTGAAAGAGCTGGGTCGCCTGCTGGTTAACATCCATGGTCAGCATGATCACCAGTTAATTACCTCACCGGATAAACAGCGTGACATCCTCGATGACTTTGGCGACTGCCAGAAACTGCTTAGCCAGGTGCACAACATCTGGCAGGAATGGAATACCACCAACCGGCAGATCACCGCAGCGCAACAAAGCCTGCAGTCACGTGGCGACAGACTCGACACATTGCGCTACCAGATTCAGGAATTTGAAAAGCTAGCTTTAGAGTCAGTTGATCTTGATGCCATTGACCTTGAACACAGACGTCTTGCCAACGCTACCGAACTGGGTGATTTAAGCAACCGCGCAATGGACTTACTGCAGGATGCTCCGGGGTCTGTGTTAAGCCAGATGTCACAGGTTGAAAAGTCTGTCACCGAACTTCTCTCTCATGACAACACCACCGCAGAAGTGGCAGAGCTTATTAACTCGGCACGCATACAACTTGAAGAAGCAGTCGATACCTTAAGACAATACTCTCATGGTATCGAGCCACAGCCACAACGCTTAAACGAGCTGGACACTATTTTATCCGGTGCACACCAGCTTGCAAAAAAGCATCAGGTAGATATCAGCGCACTGGCCGCTTACTCACAAAAACTGACAGAAGAATTCAGCCAGCTTGAATCAATGGACGAATCAGTTGATGCGTTAAACAAAGACCTCGAAAAGATCACCAAAAAATACAATACCGCCGCAAAGAAGCTATCGACAAAACGGCACAAAGCCGCAGCACAACTGGAAGAGTATTTGACCGATAGCATGCAAACGCTCGGCATGAAAGGCGGCAAGTTTGCTATTGAATGCAGCAGCAAACCCGGTGCTACACCGTCGGCCACCGGCTTCGATAACCTCCTGTTTAAAGTCAGCGCAAATCCGGGGGCCGCACCCAGACCGATGTCAGATGTAGCATCAGGTGGTGAACTCTCGCGCTTAAGCCTCGCCGTACAGCTCATCACTTCAGAACGTCATCGGGTGCCCACACTCATCTTTGATGAAGTCGACACAGGCGTCGGTGGTGGTGTTGCAGAGACCGTCGGCCGGCAGTTGCGCAAACTTGGTGATCGCTGCCAGGTGCTGTGTGTAACTCATCTGCCGCAGGTCGCAGCCCAGGGTCACCATCACGTGAAAGTCTCAAAGCGCTCAAGCGATAATAAAACTCTGGCGGCATCACACACGCTAAGTGAAGATGAATCACTCGAAGAAATAGCCCGCATGCTCGGCGGGGTAAAGGTAACCAAACGTACCCTTGCACACGCGAAAGAGATGCTTGCTGCCGTAGAAGACTGAACCGTAGCTGCACGAATAGCACTGAGGGAACTAACAGGATATTGGAACAATCAAACCAAACACAGGGATCGTACTGAATCAGGTGTTTTACGTACTACATTAGAATAGCTAATCACTCTGCAACCAAAACTGCAGGCCGGCTTGGGTACTCTATAGAGATAGCGTCCTGCACAAGACCGAAGAGACAGACCAGACTAATGAAATCCCAAACCCTCGTACTGTTTGTACTGGTAACCGCCTTTACCAGCTTATCCGCCTGTGGCGCGTGGTGGCTGCCGCGAGCACACAAAATTGACGTTCAACAAGGCAACCTGCTTTCAATCGAGAAAATCAAACAGATAAAAGTCGGCATGACCAAAAACGAAGTCGCCAGAATACTCGGGCAACCGGTAGCCGCTAACCCACTCGATGAAAATCGCTGGGACTATATCTGGAGTTTCAACCGTTCCGGTGAGGACCCGAATGTCAGGCGTTTATCACTGGACTTTAAGGATGATGTAGTCGCAAGTCTTGAGACTGACGGGCTCGACCTGGAATAGCCCTCCTTCACACAGCCACCGTTCAAAAGCACCAGCTAACGCTTTTGCACTTTGGCCTTTTTGGCTTTGCCGGATGTATTCTGAGACTGGGCGCGCAAACGACGCGCCTGCATAGGGTCGACTTCCAGTGGTCGGTAAATCTCAACTCGGTCGCCGTCCCTGAGCACAGTGTTGTAATGCACTCTCTCGCCATAAATACCCACCGGAGTAACACCAGCTTCAATTGAAGGGTATTGTTTATACAAACCACTCGCGTTAAGCGCATCACTTACTGTGGCATGTTCGGCCAGTTCGATTTCTACAATAGTCTGTGCATCGGGTGTTGCATAGACGACCTCAACGTTCATGAGTAAACCTGTTTTGCGCGAGCTACAAACGCATCTACCAGTCTGATACAAATTTCATTAAAAACCGGCCCGACTGTCTTTTCTATCAGAAAGTTACCAAAACTGAACTGCGTGCTGAACGTTACCCGGCAGCCGGTATCGCCTATGGGTGTGAACTGCCAGAGACCGTCAAGGTGACTAAACGGCCCCTCTACCAGAGACAGGCTGATCGACTCACCCGCTTTCAACTCATTGCGGGTTGTGAAGTGTTGCCTGATTGGCCCCTTACTGATATCAACTCTTGCAACCCTGACCTCGGCACTGTCTTCAAGCACGGTGCCACCACTGCACCACGGCAGAAACTCGGGGTAGGACTCTACATCATTTACCAGCTGGTACATCTGTTGCGCCGTAAAGGGTACCAGCGCGCTGCGCTCAATCGTAGGCATCAGTATTCGTCAGTCAATAAAGGTTATACTTGGAGGTTATGGCTAAACCGAAGAAAAAGAAAGGCGACAAATCAGAATCTTCGCGTATTGCGGTAAACAAGCGTGCCCGACACGACTACCTGATCGACGACACACTCGAAGCCGGCATCGAACTCATGGGCTGGGAAGTCAAAAGTCTGCGTGCCGGTCAGGTTCAACTGAATGATTGCTATGTCTTTATAAAAAATGCTGAAGCGTGGTTGTTGGGCTGTCACATCACACCGTTGTTGTCAGCATCTACGCACGTCGTGGCCAAACCCATGCGCGACCGCAAACTGCTATTACACCGCACAGAAATCACCAAACTGATCGGCCAGGTTGATCGCAAAGGCTTCACTATTGTGCCGTTAAAGCTGTACTGGAAACGCGGTAAGGTAAAACTCGAAATCGGCCTTGGCAAAGGTAAGAAAACGCACGACAAACGCGCTTCCGAAAAAGCCCGTGACTGGGATCGTGAAAAACAAAGAATCATGAAACAGCGGTAGTAATAAAAACTACGCGCATAGTTCACCCGCCAGCCAGCTTGACCCAGGCACAACCGTCCTCACAGGACTCTCCAAGCTTTTGCAGGTAAGCCTTATGTGCCTTAAGTGCTTCGGTACTAGCCTGTACTACCTGCAGCGGCGGATGACCGGCCGGATCAAACACAGGACCATCATATTGGCTGGCGGTACCGTCATTGCCTGAGCTGTCAAAGCCAAGTGATCCCTGGCCACCGGTTAAGCCTAAATAAACTTCAGCCAGAATCTCAGCATCGAGTAATGCGCCGTGCAGTTTACGACGTGAGTTATCTATTCCGAGGCGCTTGCATAGTGCATCAAGGTTATTGCGCTGCCCCGGGTATTCTTTACGCGCTATAGCAAGCGAATCTATAACACCGGCAGCGACTATATCCATCCGTGTATTGGCGTTGCACAGCCGAAGTTCATAGTCGAGAAAAGCAACGTCAAATGCGGCGTTATGAATGACTACCTCAGCGCCTTCCACAAAGTTTAAAAACTCGTCAGCTATGTCTGCGAAGCGCGGTTTATCTGCCAGAAACTCCTCTGATATGCCGTGCACTTCAAGTGCGCCTGCATCAATTGATCTGTCGGGCTGGATGTACTGGTGATACTGTTGTCCGGTAAGGCGGCGATTGTCTATCTCGACAGCACCGATTTCAATAATGCGATGATCTTGTGTGACTTCGAGCCCGGTGGTCTCGGTATCAAGGACTATCTGTCGCATAATTCCGCAGTGGTTATTGGTAATAGATTAGTACTGCAACAAACTGCTTAAAGCTTGCCTCATGCAGCTCGCGCTATAGTCTCACGAGGGCTTGTCATTGTCGCGGTTGGCTGCAGTGCGACCGGAGCGTTGTGCAAAGGCACCGGTTACCAGACGCCCGCGTGGCTTCAGCCACTGCTGACGCGCCATAGTCATCGGTATAGTCTGCTTGCGGGCATGAATTATATAGACGCCGCCGGCAAAGCCCAGAAACCGTTGTGTTTTTTCAACGCTTCGAGTCTTGCGCAGCACAACGGGTCGGTTCAACGGCGGGCGCAGGAACACAGTCTCTGTGCTGATAATCCGAAACCCCAGTACCGACAGCCAGTCCTGCACGCGCGCCCGACTGTAGGTCTTGCCATTCCAGGGTGTAGTGCGGCCAAGGATGCGGCGTAAACCAAAAGTGCTATAGGGATTAAAGCCCATCACAATCAGATGCCCGTCGTTGGTGAGGATTCTGTCTGCTTCGCGAAGTGCCCCGTGCGGGCTCTCACAGAACTCAAGTGCATGCGGGTAAAAAACCAAATTGACACAGTCTGAGCTTATTGGCAGATGCTCAACATCTGCAGAGATATGGGATCCGGACTCATTGGCAAAACTGTCTATTACTAATCTTCTGTGCAGACCTGCGCTCGACAATAACTCGCGTCCGGGGGCAATTTGCCCGACCTGCACCCCTTGATAACCAAATATACCGGGGAGTACGTCATCCAATTTATCTGCCACGGTGTCCAGCACCGCGTTACCGAGGGAAGTCTGATACCAACTTCTCAATTCCGGAACTGCGTCACACCAGTCAGGTGAAGTTTTTCTGAATTTTCGCATAAATGAAATATACTCATTCCCAGCAAAAGTTTTTCGCTGCAGGCCGCAGAATCCTCAAATTCGGCAGGCGCCATCTGCTCAAATATTACCTGACACCACCCGAGCCAATCACAACTTGATCAGATTACCTCAGTTCAGCCTGGTTTTCACGCTTGCGATTGGACTCATTTGTAGTGTTGCCAGCGCACATATAATACATCGCAGCCTTGCCGACCCGGGTTCCAAAGGCGCTGGCACGGCAGACACGGGCCAAAACACCCAACAACTGCATTCCGAATTTGTACCGCTTTCACTACTTAGCGAAAGCTTCTGGAAGCGATTTCAACAGAGTCTAACATTCTCGGAAGTTGACAACGCAAGAATTGAAAAACAAGTTCAGCTGATGCAGTCCGGCATCACAGCGCTCGAGAGTAATCTCAACAGAGCAAAGCCCTACCTCTTCTACATAGCTGATCAACTGGAACGTGCAGAAATTCCATTGGATATCGCGCTTCTGCCTTTAATTGAAAGCGCCTTCGATCCAATCGCCCTCTCAAGCAAGGGTGCTGTTGGTTACTGGCAGTTTATTCCGGCTACCGCCCGGCACTATGGAATTTCCATAAACAAGAATATTGATCAAAGACAAGATGTCATCGCGTCAACCAGCGCCGCAATTCGTTACCTGAGACATTTATACAAAACTTTTGATCAGGACTGGTTTCTGGCATTGGCGGCCTATAACACGGGTCCTAAAAACATTCGAGCAGCCATGCAAAAAGCAGTCGCGCGTGGTCTTGAACCAAGTTATTGGAATCTTCGTCTCTCTAAAGAAACTTCCAACTATGTTCCGAAACTGATTGCAGCCATTAAGATAATAAATGATCCGGAAACATTCGGACTCACGCTGCCACTGATTCCAGACCGTAAAATCATAGACACGGTAACTACTGAAAAACGTGTTTCTCTACACCATGTAGCAGAAATGACCGCCACCTCGTTTGAAGAACTCAGTAACTTAAATCCGGGATTACGCAACGGGATGACACCGATTAATGGCCCGCACCGGATTGTTGTTCCTGCGGATATCGCAGCGCTACTGCGTGAAAAGCTGGATAAAATGCAGCGCCTGCTACTGGTAGACAGGCTCACTCAACTGGAACTTGTAAAAAGGAATATCAGCAGTCCCTTAATCGTCGACAGCGATCCACAGAGCGATAAAATACTCGACCACAAAGATTACGTTGCCAGCCAGAACGCTCAATTTAAAACCTACACTGTCAAACCCGGTGACACGCTCTGGGGCGTATCAAAAAAAGCCGGGGTCGATATCGCCACCTTGCGCTCCTGGAACAATCTCGCAGACAATGAATCAATCGGAAAGGGAGATCATTTAAAGATCGCCTACATCGACACCGAAAACGCCGGACTCATGAACTACCGGGTAAATACTTCGGACAGCTTGTCCTCGATTGCTGAAAAATTTGATCTGGCAGTCGTCGATATAAGAATATGGAACAGCAACGTCCGCGACGAGAACCATATACAGACGGGTCAGATACTGCGCATTCCCACCTACCCGACCGCCCCTGGTAAATACTCTCCTTAATCGATTGCAGCGAGTTTAATCCAACTCTCAACAGCCTCGCGCCGGCCATCACTGTGAATAGTGAGTCCACAGCCTTGAAGGTTTAATAATCAACTTTGTTCTTAAAGCCAGTGCTATTGAGGCGTCGCAGCACAAGGATTATCGCTAACCCGGACTATTCACGGGCTAAGGCTACCGGATCGAAATCTGCAAACCCTTCAATCAGCAAGACAATGTTGATAGTCTCGGGCGACTAATAGGCAACTTCGCATACAAAATATGCCCCAGCTACTCATACATGACGAAATTGGTGAAACCAGTTCACTCAATATAACAACCCAAACCGTCACCATCGGCAGACGCAGTGGCAACGGATTGTGCCTGCCTCACCTGTCAGTCAGTGGCTACCACGCCTGCATCTCAGACGAAAACGGTTGCCTGATTATTGAAGATCTCGACAGCACTAACGGCACAATCGTCAACGGTGAAAAAATCAAAAGGCAGGTGCTGGTACACCTTGATGACATCATCATCGGCAGCTACAGAATTTCATACTCCGAAACAGCCACCGGTCAAATACACAGGCCAGCTATCTCTGAGCACACGTTAGCCTCCAGCGCCAATGAGAAGCCCACCCAAACAAACGCCCCGAAGGTAAATCTGAAGCTTGAAGGTACACCTGATGACGCAGCGGTAATCAAAGTAGCCTCCGGACATAAAGCCGGCAGCGTGGTAATGCTTGAAAAACCAGTTACCACACTCGGTAAAAGAGACGGTGATATGGGTGCAATCTCGAAAAAATCGACCGGCTATTATTTTATACCGGTGAGTGACTACGGCCCGGTGAAGCATAACGGCAAAGGACTCATGCCACAGGTAGAAGTGAAGCTGATCGGCGGAGACGTAATCGAGATAGGCGGAGAGCATCTGGAATTTATCCACCCCTTCTACGACTGGGAAAACCCAACCAGCTAAAGAATTAAGGTAGGGTGGATAAGCTTCAAGCGCATCCACCAATGGCCCTAATCCCCATAAACCCCGGTAGACAAATAACGATCCCCCCGATCACAGACAATAGAAACTATCACACTGTTCTCAACCTCCTCTGACACCCTGAGTGCAACAGCCAGTGCACCACCGGATGAAACTCCGCAGAAGATACCTTCAACCGACGCAAGCTGACGTGAATAATGTTCAGCCTCCTCCTGGCTGACATCATAAATTTTGTCCACCCGCTCAGGCTCATAGATTTTTGGCAGATAAGCCTCAGGCCATCGACGTATTCCGGGTATCTGGGAATTCTCGGTCGGTTGCGCACCGATAATCTGTATATCGGGATTCTGTTCTTTCAAATACCGCGATACCCCCATAATGGTACCGGTTGTTCCCATAGAAGAGACAAAGTGCGTGATCTGCTGTTGTGTACCCTGCCATAACTCCGGGCCGGTTGTTTTATAATGCGATGCAGGGTTATCCGGGTTGGCAAACTGATCGAGCACAATACCCTCGCCGCGCTCGTGCATATCAGCCGCCAGATCACGGGCATACTCCATACCCTGCTCCTGAGTTACAGAAATCAACTCTGCACCATAGACAGACATGGTGAGCCTTCTTTCAGCACTCATGTTGTCCGGCATAATCAAACGCATCTTATAACCACGCATGGCCGCCGCCATGGCCAGTGCAATACCGGTATTTCCGCTGGTCGCCTCAATCAGTGTATCACCCGGCTTAATGTCACCTCTCTGTTCAGCTGCGCTAATCATATTCACAGCAGGACGGTCTTTGACCGAACCCGCAGGGTTATCACCTTCAAGCTTAACTGCAAGGTGATTACCGCGATCATTTTTGCCGAGACGCTGCAATTCACACAGCCGGGTATTTCCAATCTGATCAGCGACTGCGTCTAACTGCACGGGGTTTTTATTCATTTTTGTAGCGTCATATTTGTTGCTTCTTCGCCGAATACTCCGGGAAGACAAGTGTCAGTTGTAGCCCGCCGCCTGCAAACTCTTTTGCGCTGAAAGCAGCCACGCAGACAGCGTATCATCTTTAAGTTGTGCTGACGCCTCAAATGGATCAATCATCCGACAGTTGTCCATACCGCGTAGCCACGTAATCTGGCGCTTGGCAAGCTGGCGGGTGGCAGCAACACCTTTGTCAATCATTTGTTCTCTGTCACTGTGCCCGCTAAGGTACTCCCACATCTGCCGGTAACCGACACAGCGCATAGATGGCAGGTCACTATGCATATCAGGATTACGCATCAATGCCTGCACTTCACTTTCGAAACCTGCATCAAGCATAAGTTCAAATCTTTTAGCAATGCGATCATGTAGAATTTTTCTGTCTTGTGGGAATAAACCGATATTATAAAAATTATAACGGTGATCCCGCGCCTTTCTGCGTTGCAGACTACTGAGTGTCACGCCGGTCATTTCATATACCTCAAGCGCTCGCATCACCCGCTGCGGATCATTAGCATGTATTCGCGCAGCACTTTCAGCATCAACCGATTTAAGCTTTTCATAGATCGCCTGTTGTCCATGCATTGCTGCATAGCCTGCCAGTTTCTGTCGCACAAGAGGATCAGACTTTGGCAGTTCTGACAAACCATCCCACAAGCCGCGGTAGTAGAGCATTGTGCCACCCGCAAGCAATGGAATTTTGCCACTTGTGTGTATGCGATTTATCTCGGTGTCTGCATCAGTTAAAAACTGTGCAACAGAATAGTGCTCCCACGGATCAACAATATCGATCAGTGCATGTGGCGCTTTTTGTAGCGTCTTTGCATCAGGTTTAGCCGTACCAATATCCATCTGGCGATAAACCTGCGCACTGTCAACACTGATAATTTCAAAAAGGTATTTTTCCGTCAGCTCAATGGCAAAATCGGTTTTACCTGATGCAGTCGGGCCCAGCAAACATAACACCGGTAAAAGCTTAGAATCAGCCACTGTCAATTATCGGCCACGCTTAAAAAAATCATCAAGTTGCTTCATGCTTAACTCAACCCACGTCGGTCTGCCATGGTTACACTGACCACTGTTTGGTGTGCGCTCCATTGAGCGCAATAATGCATTCATTTCAGCGGTGGTTAATTTTCGATTGGCTCTGACAGAACCATAACAAGCCATTGACGATAACAACTTGTTTATCTCTTCACGCAGCCTGTCGCTGCTGCCATACTCTGCAAGGTCTGAAAGAACATCACGCAACAATTTCTCTGCATCTGCAGACTGCAACTCAACCGGTATGGTTCGTATAAGTAACTGTGTTGGTCCACGATTATCTATTTGCATACCCACCGTGTTCAGCATGTCTGCATGACTCTCGGCAAGTACTGCTTCCCGCTCACTTACGTGTACAGTCAGCGGCAATAACAACGGCTGTGAGCGGATAGCGCCCTGTTCATACTGCTCTTTTAAACGTTCATAAGTGATTCGCTCATGAGCCGCATGTGCATCCACCAGCACCAAACCGTTACTGCTTTGCGAGAGAATAAACGCACCGTGCAGATGCGCCACTGCAAAACCCATGGGCGGTACTTCGGTTGCCTGTTCATCATCTGCCCCGCCAGCCACCGCACCGGTATCACCTCCGCTCACAAGATCACGATAAATCTCACCACTATCCTTAACCGGCAGTGCCATATTCCGCTGTTGTTGAAACTGAGCATAACCGCCCGTTCGAGGAGCTGCTGAACTACCAGCCAGCGCAGCACCAGCGCCATGCAAGGCAGCTACACCAGCTGATGCAGGCTCAAGGCTATCTACACCAGCCAGAGTACGAGCGTTATTGCCATCAGTGTGACTGTCACTACCAACAGAGACCGCAGCCAGTGCCTCTTTGACGCTTGCTGACACAAAGCCATGCAGCCTGCGACTGTCTCTGAATCGAACCTCAAGCTTACCTGGGTGAACATTCACATCGACTTCACGCGGATTCATACTAATAAAGACCACATAGGCCGGCTGTCTCGAGTGATACATCAAATCACTGTACGCCTGTTTAATCGCATGCGAGATTGTCTTGTCGCGAATCATGCGCTGATTGACATAAAAATACTGCATGTCTGCCTGACTGCGCGAAAACCTCGGCTGAGCTAGCCATCCGTGTAAACAAAGATCATCCGCCTGTCGGTAAAAGTACACCGCATGCTGCATAAACTCCCGCCCCAGCACTCCCAACAAACGTTCACCACCTTCGTGCTCAAGCCGCTCTACCTCTTCACCGGCAACACCCGCCACAGCGGGCCAGTGCCACAACTGCTTCTGGTTATGCGTTAACGTAAAACCAACATGCCAGGCACCCAGGGCTATACGCTTTACTGCTGTTTCAATGTGGTTGAGTTCTGTTTTATCGGTTCGCAAAAACTTGCGTCTGGCCGGCACATTAAAAAATAAATCGGCAACTCTTACTGTTGTTCCGCGTTGATGCGAAGCGGGCTTGTTAGTCGACTCCCCGGTGGTACAGTCATAGTGAATTTCCAACCCGTGTTCAGCGCCCTCTGTACGAGACGTCAGTGTCATACGCGACACAGCTGCAATACTCGAAAGCGCCTCGCCCCGAAAGCCCATGGTGCGAACATCGGTAAGATCCTCAATAGATGCGATCTTACTTGTTGCATGACGGTTAAGCGCCAGCGGCATTTCATCAGCCACAATGCCACTGCCATTGTCGCGAATCTTTATCAGACGGATACCGCCATTCTCAAGCTCGATATCAATCTGAGTCGCACCTGCATCAATGCTGTTCTCAAGAAGCTCCTTAACAATCGAAGACGGACGATCAATCACCTCGCCTGCGGCAATCTGGTTAATCAGGTGATCGGGAAGTTGCTGTATTGGCATTAGCGGAGTCCGGAAGTGATACGCCATTTTACTTGGTTATCAGGCTTCTTGCATCAGGCATGCACTGTGTGTGGGCTGCGTTTACTTGAGATGTTTCGTTGTCCTCCCACCTGCCTCGCAGACGGTGCACCTCTGTCTGACCAGGGCATTTGATCAATTGAAGCCCCAGGTGAATCACTCACTCCCGACGGTGGCTGGTTAGTTCAGAAAGAGAAATTCAAGTAGTTAGAAAGTCGAGCGGAACTACACCTCGATTTCCAAAAGACAAAAAAAGCCAGCAAAAGAATCTCACAGAGTTTGAAGATATGCCGCCGGGAACTGCCTCCTCCTCATTCAAAGGAAATGCAAACAGAAAGAAACTGTGCGATATTGTAGTTCTTATGTCGAATTTATTAGCAGTAATATTGACGGTATCAGTGGAGCAATTGGATGGCGCGGCTGTACGGTTTATGCGTAGGGAAATTTCAGTCTATTCCAGTAATAGCCGCAACAGCCTATTCCTGTAATATCTCCAACAGTCTAGTTGACTGTTAGGTGAAAAAATTAAGCGGCAGACAACCCCAAATGTTTTACGAACGGTTTGAAATCTCTATCTATAAAAAGCAAAGGTAATTTTTTTTCAATGCAGAAGGTGGCAATTATAACGTCTACTGGCTTGCGAATCGTAATTCCCTTCTTACGCAAAAATCTAAAATTGTCTGCGCTTTTTATAGCTATGTCCTTTCCCACCAAATCAAAGATAACGAGATCCTCAAGCAATAATTTTGCTGCTTTATGGTCTTTGTCGTCTTTAAACCCTTGTAGCACTTCTGTCAAAATTAAATCACCAATGGCAATCGGTTTTAATCCAAGCACGTCATTTAGGGTGTCTGTCTGTTTATTGTCTACTCCATTGAAATAGTCAATCCAGACGCTAGAGTCCACCAATATCATGACTATCTACTTCTCATATCATCCAAGTCGCCGGTCCATTTGAGTTGGCCGCGAAAATCTCTAATCCTTTGTTGCTTTTTCAGCCGAATCAATGTTTTAAGCCCCAATTCAACAACTTCTTTCTTGGTTTTAAGTCCTGTGGCTTTTAGAACGTCGTTCATTAATTTGTCGTCAATTTCAATATTTGTTCGCATAGGCTGTAAACTGTGTGTAGTATGAGGTATGTGTACACATAGTAGCATCTATGCACCTAACAAGCCAATGCAGCGGACGTTGTACGCGCTGATTGGGGCGTTTGTATGACCCCTTTTGTCAATAAGGACGATGAAAAACCTGCCAACCGT
>CAZKAQ010000031.1:27435-33932 GCA_964550655.1 uncultured Granulosicoccaceae bacterium | reverse complement strand
CTACAAATAAAGACAAAAGAGCTAAATCCGCAGGTCGCCTCATGAATAATGCAGGCTAGCTCGTGACAGGATTTGATTTGTCGGGGTCTAGTCCATACTTCTTTATAGCGTCGTTAACAACGCTTGCCTTCAGCTTGCCTTCTTCTTTCAGTGTATTAAGTGCAGCGACTACAACGTAGCGGCGGTCTACTTCAAAGAAATCACGCAGCTTTTCACGCGTATCAGAACGTCCGAATCCATCAGTCCCAAGTACTTTAAATGGCGCATCGATATACTCACGTAGTCCATCAGACAGGATTTTCATGTAATCGCTTGTCGCTACTACCGGATGTGGGTATTCACTTAATAGTTTAGTTACATAAGGTACTTTGGGCTCTGCTTCAGGGTTGAGATTGTTCCAGCGAGTGGCTCTCAGTCCATCAGCGCGTAACTCGGTGAAGCTGGTAACACTCCAGATGTCACTACCGACTTTCCAGTCTTTCTCAAGCATTTCAGCAGCGGCAATTGCTTCGCGAAGTATCACGCCGGCGCCGAGCAGGTTGACCCTGAGCTTTGCTTTTGTGGCTGTGCTGTTGAGTTTGTACATGCCTTTGATGATGCCTTCTTCTATGCCTTTCGGCATTTCGGGATGCTGGTAGTTTTCGTTCATCGCGGTGATGTAGTAGAAGACGTCTTCCTGGTTTTGCATCATGCGGCGCATACCATCGTGAATGATGACTGCCATTTCATAGGCGTAGCACGGGTCATAACAAACGCAGTTTGGAATCGTACTGGCCAGTACATGGCTGTGTCCGTCTTCGTGCTGCAGGCCTTCGCCGTTTAAGGTGGTGCGGCCTGCGGTGCCGCCGATCATAAAACCACGCGAACGCATATCGCCGGAGGCATAGGCCAGATCACCAATTCGCTGGAATCCGAACATGGAGTAGTAAACGAAAAACGGAATCATGTTCACGCCGTGCGTGCTGTAGGCTGTTGCTGCAGCTATCCATGAAGACATAGCACCCGCTTCGGTGAGGCCTTCTTCGAGTATTTGACCGGTTTTATCTTCTTTATAGAACATGACCTGATCACGATCTTCCGGTGTGTATAGCTGACCTACTGATGAGTAGATGCCAAGCTGTCGGAACATACCGTCCATACCGAAAGTACGCGCTTCATCCGGTACAATCGGCACGATGTTGGGACCGATTTTTTTGTCTCTGGTGAGAATCGTGAGCATACGAACGAAAGCCATTGTGGTTGAAAGCTCGCGGTCACCGGAGTCTTTAAGTAGTGGCTCAAAAACTGATAATGGCGGCACTTCAAGGGGGGCTGCAAACTTTTGTCTCTGCGGCAGAAAGCCACCCAGTGCCTCGCGGCGTTCACTCATGTATTTAGCGAGCTCACTGTCTGCTTCAGGTTTGCAGTACTCGAGATTCTCTACCTGCTCATCATTGAGTGGCAGGTTGAATCGATCACGCATTTTCAACAATGATTCAAGTGCCATTTTTTTGCGTTGGTGGGTTGAGTTGGTGCCTTCACCTGATTCACCCATGCCATAACCTTTGACAGTCTTCATTAAAATAACAGTAGGCTGGCCTTTGTGATGGGTGGCTGCGTGGTAGGCCGCATAGATTTTGTGTGGATCGTGACCGCCTCTGTTTAAGCGCCAGATATCTTCATCAGATAACTTCGCAACCATTTGTGCGGTTTCGGGGTACTTGCCGAAGAACATCTCGCGGGTATAGGCACCGTCTTTGGCTTTAAAGTTCTGGTATTCACCATCGACTGTTTCTAACATCAATTGCTTTAGCTTGCCATCGTGGTCTTTTGCCAGTAGCGGATCCCAGTACGAGCCCCAGATGACTTTGATAACATTCCATCCGGCGCCGCGGAACACACCTTCGAGTTCCTGGATAATTTTGCCGTTGCCTCTTACCGGGCCATCGAGTCTTTGCAGGTTGCAGTTAATGACAAAGGTCAGGTTGTCGAGCTTTTCGCGACCGGCAAGTGAAATGGCACCGAGAGATTCCGGCTCATCCATCTCACCGTCACCCATGAATGCCCACACCTGACGGTTATCTGTTTTTGTCATAGAGCGATCGTGCAGATACTTCATAAACCTGGCTTGATAGATCGCCATGATAGAAGTCAGACCCATTGATACTGTCGGGAACTGCCAGAAGTCGGGCATCAGATACGGGTGTGGATACGAAGACAAGCCGTTGCCATCTACTTCTCTTCTGAATTTGTCCAGATCTTCTTCACTGAGCCTGCCTTCAAGATAAGCGCGTGCATAAATACCAGGTGCTGAATGACCCTGAATAAAAACCAGGTCACCACCTGAGTCCGGACCTGGTGCTCTGAAAAAGTGATTAAAGCCAACGTCATATAAAGTTGCCGCAGAGGCAAAGCTTGAAATGTGACCACCCAAGTCTGAATTATCACGATTGGCCCGCATCACCATCGCCGTGGCGTTCCAGCGAATCATTGAGCGAAGTTTATGCTCGATTTCCGCATCGCCGGGACTGCTGGCTTCAAGGTGTGGCGGAATAGTATTAATGTACGCTGTCGATGCGCTGTAAGGCAGGTTGGTGCCTGATCGTCGTGACTGATCAATCAGTTGCTCGAGAAGATAATGAGCACGCTCGGGACCTTCATGTTCAATCACCGCCTCCAGCGCCTCGAGCCACTCACGGGTTTCTTGTGGGTCGGAATCCTGTTCTCGCATAATGCTCTCTTTTGTCTGCGCTTTGTCAGCGGACGTTTAAGACTATAAATAATGGCTGGATCCGGGAATAACCCAACTATTAAAAAGAATAGAGTAAATGTAAAAATTACACAATGAGAATTATACAGCAATCAATATCAACACGGTTTGTATAATTCTAAATTCAATCTAAATGATACTCAGTCATGTTCTGCTGCGGTTCAGTTCAATGTGATACGGAACCGCGAGACTGCAGCATGCCAGTTTTCTGTGCAGGGTGATTACTTGCCTGCAATAAACAATAGACACAATCCGCAGAAGTATCGGCTATAGCAAATCGACCAGTGCGTATCTTCCTTTTTGTTCTAACTTGTTGAGCCTGCATTTCATGATGCCGCCAGCTTCTGGGGTGGTGTCAGCAGTGGTGCAAACACGCGTATAGTTTTCCGTATAGCCAAACACCTGAGCGTTATTATCACGAGTGTTTTGCCCTTCCCACAGCACGCGAGCTGTAGTGCCGAGCTGATGTTCAATGAACTCGCGGCGTTGACGTTCTGCGATATCACGTAACGTTGCACTGCGCTGTTTTTTAACAGTGTCTTCTACTTGTGCATCCATTGATGCAGCCTTGGTGCCTTGACGTGCAGAGTAACTGAATACGTGTATATGTCCGAAGCTGATTGTTTCGATGAAGTCGATGCTTTCTTGCCAATGTGTTTCGGTCTCACCTGGAAAGCCAACAATGATATCTGTGGTGACATTAAAGCCGGGTACACTTGCTCTGGCCTCAGATACGAGTGTTGCAAACTCTGATGTTTTGCATCGCCTGGCCATGCGCCTCAGAATAGCGTCGGATCCGCTTTGTAACGGTAGATGCATGTGTGGCATCAGACGCGGATTTTCGAATAGCGTGAAAAAATTATCTCCGAGATCCCACGGCTCTACTGAAGCAAAACGAATGCGTGGTATATCTGTTTGTTGCAGCAGTTGTTTGACAAGCTCCGTGAGACTACTTTGAATATCTGAACCATAGCCTCCTACATGTACGCCTGTTAGAACGACCTCCTGTATCCCTTGCTGGTGGAGTTGATTTACTTCATCAATAATTGCGTTTAGTGGTCGGCTTTGTTCTTCGCCGCGTGCCATAGTGACAATGCAATAGGTACAGCGGTAACGACAACCGTCTTGTATTTTAATAAAAGCACGCTGGCGATTACGTGCAAACAGTGCTGACTCTGCAGGCAGGGTGGCTCCCTCGGGCATAATGCTGATTGGCAGTGTGTCAGTCACCGTTTTTACCAGCGATTTCTTTTCACTGTTGTCCACTATCAGGTCAATGCCAAGATCAGACGCGTTGCCTGTTTCACCGGTTGAGACCGCACAACCACTGACCACCAGTTTGCCGTACGGACTTTCACGACGAAGCCGGTTGATCAGTTTGCGCGACTTGCGAACCGCTTCCTGAGTAACCGCACAGGTGTTTACCACGGTGACGTCCGCATCACTGGCGTTGTTGACGAGTTGATGGCCGGCACTACGGAACTCCAGTGCCCAGCTTTCAAGCTCTGCTTCGTTGAGTCTGCAGCCGAGTGCGCGGAGATGGATATTCACTTATTGCGTCGCAAGATGGGAGTTGTGCGATAGTAGCAGTTGCTGTTCACTTAGAGTATCCGAAGCTTGTTTTTATCTTTGAATCTGCCGGAATTTAATTTTATGTCAATGACAGGTTCTGCACGATGGCACTAGTCTGGGAGACGCACGTTGACGACAACCACTATCAGGTCAGGTCTGCGGGTGGCTCGGTAAGGCTGTACAAAAACAAGGTATTTCACAGTCAATGGAATGAATCGCGACCGTTGTCTGGCGGCGTCTGGGACTTGCTGTTTATTCCATCTTTGTTTCTGCCTGAAGGCTCTATTAAAAGAGTCTTGTTGCTTGGCGTCGGTGGCGGGGCTGTGATCCGCCAGTATTTGACGTTTTTCCAGATAGATCAGCTGGTCGGTGTTGAACTTGACCCGATGCACATCAAAATCGCAAGAGAACACTTTGGAGTCAGGCAGCGCAATGTGGAGTTAGTTGTCGCCGACGCAATCAAGTGGGTCGAGTCTTATAGTGGGCCCGGGTTCGATGTTGTCATTGAAGATCTTTTCACTGAGCAGGATGGTGAGCCGGTGCGTGTGGCTGAGGCGTCTGCGGCCTGGTTTCGATCATTGCGAAAGTTGTTGCGAACTGATGGTACGTTGATTGTCAATTTTGAAGATCCGGCGCAGTTTCGCGCCAGTGGTGCAGCCTGGCTGGAAGCTATTGATGGCAGTGAAGACTGCCGTTACGGGTTTACGCTTGCGTCTTACGGAAACTGTGTGGGTGTGTTTTTGCCGCTGGATATACCGCGCTCAACCCTGCGGGCACGGCTCGACGATGCACTTGTCGGGTACCCGACAAGCCGCCGGTCGGCGCAGAAGTTTCGCATCCGCAAAGTGTGCTGAAATTCCTCACAGGCAGATGGTTAACCAAATTTGACTTGATCCGATGGGCAATGTGCGATTGCTTGGGGTTATAATGCGCTCACTGGTTTAGGATGACATACCAACGTTTCAGCCGGTACCACCAGCGTACTCTGTTGCTTGTTCAGGCCTGACTTAATTCAAAAGAACTCTTGACTTAAGAGTTCTTAAGAGGAAAATTTTATGGTAGATAATCAAAACAATAACGACGGTCACGCGGCCTATAAAGAAGACATTAGAGACCGCCACCTGCTCCCTGACGAGTCTAATCTGCGCAAGTCTGTCAAATATGGCGCTGCCGGCCTGATCGGTCTGTTGGCCGTAGGCGTTACCGGTAAGAGTTGTAGCCAGAATGAAGAAATTGAGCGTTTGAGCATGTCTGCAGCATCGCTTGAAACGGTGCAGGCTGATCTAGAATCATCCAACACAAAAATCACTGGCTACGAAGAAGAGATTGCCGGCTTGAAGGCTGCGGTCGGAGAGCAGGAGTCGACCATCGCCGAGTGGCAGGCCAAAGTAGAGGCGCTTGAGGCGGCAAATGCCGACCAGGAAACAGCTTTAGCGAATAGCGCAGACCTGCAGGCGCAGATTGACGAGAAAAATGCCGCTATAGCGGAGCTTGAAGCCATTAAAGCTGCCTCGGTTGAAGAAATTGCTGCGTTGCGTGCCAAGGCTCAGGAAGGCGGAAACACAACCGCCGGTTTTGCAGCTGAAATTGGAGAGCTGTCAACTGCGCGTGACGCATTACAGGTGCGTGTCAGTGAGATCGATGAACGCTCGGCCAGTATGCTTTCAGAACACAGCGCTCTGACAACAGAACGTGATGAACTGCTTGCCAAACTCGATGGCCTGGGCGCAGAGCGTGATCAACTCGCGGCTGAGGTCGATAGACTCGGCAGCTCTGAAGGACTTGCTGCATTCAATAAGCTTAACCAGTCCTATGCCGGTTTGCAGGCTTCTTCGGAAGCGAAAATATCCGGACTGGAGACTGAGCTTTCAAAGGTGGCTGGTGAAGTTGTAGGCGTAAAATCAGACAATGAGCTTTTAACTGGTAAGAATGCCGAGCTGACTCAGCAGACGGTGGATTTAACAGCTCAAAAAGAAGCCCTGAACGCAGAAATATCAGCCAAGCAAGCTGAGATAGAAGACCTTGTTGTTGAGCGCGATACACTGACAGAGAAAGTTGCCGCGCTGGATACAGAAAAGAATGCGCTCAGCAGTGAAATGGATGCATTCAAAGCGTCTGCGGAGAGTAATACGTCAGAACTCACTGGTCAGATAGACTCACTGAATACAGAAGTTGC
>CAZKAQ010000031.1:0-27335 GCA_964550655.1 uncultured Granulosicoccaceae bacterium | reverse complement strand
CAGCAGGCAGCAGTGCAGGCAGAGCTTGACACTGCGAAAGCAGAACTTGCGGCTACAAAAGAAGAGCTTCGGGTAAGCAGCCAGCAATCTGAAGAGCTGGAAGGCCAGGTGTCCGGTATTCAAACCAAGATGACCGACTTGAATAGCCAGCTTGCATCTATCAGTCAGTCACGTGATGCGGCTCAAAGCGAGCTGGATTCGCTGCGTAGCAAGCTAAGCAACGCGGAAAGTCAGTTGAGCAACGCATTTAGTAAAATCGAGGAGTTAAAGGAGGGTAAGCTCTTATCCGAAGATGCATTACTTCAGGAACGACAAAAGGCCGAAGGCATAGCGGCAACCCTGCAGAGCGATCTGGATAGTGGTGGCGTTGCTAATGCATCTGTCGGTGTCAGAAACGATAATACCATCGGCATTCGAGTTGCGAGTGGCAGTCTGTTCCGCACTGGTAGTTCAAACCTGAGTGAATCCGGTCAGAATGTTCTTGCCATTGTAGGATCCAAAGTCTCAAGCTTCACGGACTATGACATCCGGGTTGAAGGGCACACTGATAACGTACCTATTGGTCCGGTACTGGCGCGTACCTTCAAGAGTAACTGGGAGCTTAGTGTTGCCAGAGCAGCCTCTACAGTCCGGTATCTTAGTGGCAACGGTGTTGATGCAAGTAGATTATCGGCTGTAGGTTACGGCGAGTTCAATCCGATTGCTGATAACGAAAGTGTAGAGGGCAGAGAACAGAATCGACGCGTAGAAGTAGTGCTGCATCCACGTTAGACCAAAACCATTGAGCTGTTATGTACAGCCTCTAAGTTGTTCACTACGGGCCCGCAAAGGGCCCGTTTTTTTTAATACTGAAGAATAATCTATTGGCAGCACTGGCATGTTTGCAGTATGCCCTGAAATCCCCTTGTTGTTGCTTTTATAGTCTGTCTAAATTCTCAATGCAGACAGTTTTGAGATATCTTCGATCGAATAGTATGTTCTTGTCCGGAGGCTTTCTATTGAAAGTTTGATCTGACTGCTCGGGCAAAATTCTTTAGAGTACGCCACCGGATGTTATCGGGTATTACTGGATAGTACTGTAAAATGCCGTAGATATACCGCCCCTGCCACTGTGCTGGCCAGATAGCTTTTTAGCTATCCATTACTCCTTATAATAAAAATATAAGATATACAAATTGTTTTACAAATAATGGTATTCGCAATAAGCTTACAGTGCAGGATGGAACTGTGTTTGTGGTTGTCACCCTATTACTATTTTACGTTTTGTGGGCAATAGGCAATTGATGGTATTGATGGATTTGCAAAGAGCTAACTGCATATGAGCACGCTGCCGTTGTTTCCCCTTTCAGGCATTGTGTTGCCCGGGGGCCAGCTTCCCCTGAGAATATTTGAGCCGCGCTATCTATCGATGGTGAGCGCATGTATGAAGAGTGATAGCGGATTTGGTATCTGTCTGATTGCAAGTGGCGCAGAAGTCGGTGCGGTTGCAAAAACCTTTGCCTATGGAACTCTGGTAAAGATAGTTGACTGGAGTCGTGAAGATAGCGGTTTATTAGTTATAGTAACGCAGGGTATTCAGAGATTCCGCATTATAGATTCAACTGCTAATTCTGAAGGCTTGTTAATTGGTGAGGTTGAATTGCTGCCACATGATAAACAGGTTGCAATACCATCAAAATTTCGGGAGCTCGCCGATTTACTGCAGCGCGCATTGGATCAAACTGGCCCGCTGGTCGAGTATACCGACTCAAATTTCACCGATGCCGCATGGGTAAGCAACCGTTTGATTGAGCTCTTACCAATGTCGGCTGCTGAGCGTAACGATCTGGTGGGTATGAGTGATCCGCTTGAGCGATTATCAGTGTTGCGGGCGGTTATAGGATAGTTAGATCTGAAAAATTGGTAACTGACAGATTCTATATCTCGAGAACATATAATTTTGAGCCGCGAATATTCTCTGTTTGCTGCAGTTGTTGCAGTAGATTTGCATCACCTTTTGTAAAGCCATGTTCAAGAAACCAGTCGCCTGTTCGCGTGCTTAGGCTAAATATTCTGCTGCAGTTATTTTGTTGTGCTGCTTTAACCAGATGCTCAAGCATTTCTGTGGCTTTGCCACTTGCTCTGAAGTCCGGATGTACAGCGAGGCAGCTGAGTTCAGCAGCGTTGCCGTTGGTCCGCAAACTTGCACAGCATATAACGCTGCCTTCACGTTCCGTGATGTAGAAGTGGTGTATTTCCCTTTCGAGATCCTGCTCGGTTCTGTTGGCAAGCGTGCCATCAGTGATTAACGGTTTAATCAATTGCATAATTCCGCTGACACTGTTTGTGTCTGCAGGGCGGATGTTATCGTAGTCTCCGCGATCAATAAGCAGTCCGCTGCCATCACGAGTAAACAACTCCTGCAACAATGCTTCCGGGTTGTTTGCATCGACAATATGGCAGCGATCCACGCCATTGCGACATGCATGCTTTGATCGATCTATGGTACTGCTGATTGTGTCTGAGTATTGCCTGTTGGATTTCTGTTGATCAATGGCAGATATCTCGTGCAGGTTGTCAGCCAGACTATCTGCTTCGGTGTGCAGATAGATCAGTTTGTCTGCACCAATAGAAATAGCTGCCAGCATCGCTACATCTTCTGAAAGGAGATTAAACATTTCACCGGTTGGCGAGTAGCCGACCGGTGATAATGTAACGACCATGCCTGCATCGAGCAGAGTACGAATTTTCTGTACCCGAAGTTTTCTGATCTCGCCCGTGTGTTGATAATCGATCCCGTCTCTTATCCCGTAGGGCTTTGCGACAATAAGATTGCCTGACATTAAAGAAATCTGCGCACCGGACATTGGAGAGTTCGGCAGCCCGGTTGAAAATGCAGATTCAAGCTGGCAGCGAATCTCACCGGTCACTGTGGTAATTGCGGGAATCGATTCTGTGGTGGTGATTCGCATACTTTGTTTGCTGTGCGAATCAGTACCATATTGGGGTTCGATCTGGCGCCGCTGCAGTTCGGCATCGATCTGTGCGCGCATACCATGCACCAACACCAGTCTGATCCCGAGGTGGCTCAGGAGCGTCAAGTCGTGTACCAGCGTAGTGAAACCTTCGGCGGCAATCATCGAACCACTGAACCAGACGACGAATGTTTTTCCCCGGTGGGTATTAATATAGGGTGATGTCTGGCGCAACCAGTGAATCGGGGAATTAGCCAGGGGATTTTTTTCGATTTTGTCGGTCATAGACATAGTGTGCAGGCTGATGTGCCGGTCACGGGCCCGGTATCGTGGCACGGCCTGCTTCTTTTTTTTGCATCGCAGTTGGCGAATGAGAACTATACTTAAGTCAGTTAGTGAAAATTTGAGTCCCGTTGGTAGCATCCCAGGGCGGCTGGTTACCAGGGACGGGTACTTCCCGGGCCATTGAGCCAGGGTCAGTTCGACGTCGCGGATACAGGCATCCCGGTGTTGGTTATATTTCCCAGGACTGTGCTTGCATAGGCTCGGTCAAACTAATCGGTAGATAACTTTGCGAATCGTATCAAAATTACTCCTGGCTCTTGTGTTTTTAGCAACATCGAAGATTGGCACAGCACAAGACGGAAATGCGTTGTGGGCTGATGTCGTGGCCAGAACCGCGCCGCAGGTTGTATCGTTGCAGATTGCCTATGTTCGAGACTTTAGCGAGGTCAATCAAGGAGTTAGTTCTGCGACTGGTTTTATTGTCGATGCAGAAAAGGGAATAATTCTGACCAACCGTCACGTTGTTGGCGCCGGTCCGGTCAGCATAACGGCAACATTTCAAAATCTCGAACGGGTAGATGCCGTGCCCTTGTATCGAGATCCGGTGCATGATTTCGGTTTTCTGCGCTACAACCCGGAAGATCTAAAACGCAACTCACCGCGCTCACTCAAATTAAACCCGGGAGCCGCAAAAGTTGGAACTGATATCCGGGTGATAGGCAGTGACGGTGGTGAGCAGCTTTCCATTCTTGCCGGAACAATCGCTCGAGTGGATCGCCGTGCACCCAATTATGGAAGATATGGACACAATGACTTTAATACTTTTTATCTCCAGGCGGCCTCGTCGACTTCCGGTGGTTCATCCGGTTCACCGGTGCTGAACCAGAGAGGTGAGGTAATAGCGCTTAACGCAGCTGCCAACAGCAGTACCGCGAGCAGTTTTTTCCTGCCACTTGACCGGATAGTTTATGCGCTGGAAAAGTTGCAGGCAGAAGAGTCGGTTGAGCGTGGAACTGTTCAGGCTGTTTTTGAACAGCGACCGTACCGGCTGCTCAGTCGCCTGGGACTTGATGGTGATACAGCGCGTGATATGCAAAAACGCTTTCCCAGCAGCAACGGCATGTTGCTTGTCAGGCAGGTGTTGCCAGGTGGTGTGGCGGTTGGTGCGCTCGAAGAGGGTGATATTCTGCTCGCGGTCAACTCTGAGCCACTAAGTGACTTTGTAAAACTCGCCGAACTACTCGATGGTTCAATTGGTGGTGAGCTGACATTCGATATTGTCCGCCGTGGTGTGCCGATGAGTGTGCCGCTCGAGGTACAAAACCTCAATGCGCTGCAACCTGCAAAATTGCTGGAGATAGGAGATTCTGTTCTGCACAGGGTTTCTATACAACGCGCGCGCGCAATGAATCTGCCTCAATCCGGCGTTGTGGTTGCCAAGTCGGGTTATGAGTTCGCTCGCGGTGGGGTGCCACGCGGAGCACTGATTACTGCAATCAACGGACGGCCGATTGACTCTCTTGAGGATATCCTTGAGTTGACCGAGACCGACACTGTCGACCAAAAGTGGCGCCTTCGTTTTGTTATGCCCGGTAGTGAATACACGTCTTCGATTGGTGTTGTAGCGATCAATTCCAACTGGTTTGCAGCGCGCTCATGTGAAAGGCGTGACAATGTTCGATTCTGGGATTGTGAAGAAGTCTCATTGCCGTCCGGTGTTGCTGAAACCAAAGCATTGCAGAATGTCGTGCTGCCGGGTTATCGCGACAATCGTATCCAGACGGTTGCGCCGTCGCTGGTGCGGCTCTCGTTTGATATTCCCTATGCAGTTGATAACGTTTACGCCAGTAGCTTCACCGGCGTGGGTTTGATCATAGACGCTGAAAAAGGTCTGGTTGTCACGGATCGAAATACCGTGCCGGTTGATATAGGTGATCTTGAGATCACTTTCTTTTCAACTTATAAGGTGCCAGGAAAAGTAGTTTTTCTGCATCCGCTGCACAATATTGCATTGCTTCAGTATGACCCGGCTTTGTTAGGTGATCTGCAAATAGATATACCGCCGCTGGCAACAGAATTTCCGTCTGTTGAAGCACCGCTTGAAATGATCGGCTATCGCAGCGATGGAACAATAAGAAAACAAAAAGCGACTAACGCTAGTGAAGTCACCCTGTATTTTAATACGCCGCAACTGTCACGGTTTCAGCAGATACCTGTTGATGTTCTAAACGTTACTCTGGGTGGTCCGACACTGGGCGGTGTGTTGCTTGATGATGAAGGTACTGTGCAGGCAGTCTGGCAGAGCTTTGCCTATCAGGACGGCGATGACACAAGTCAGGGTGAGTGGGCAGTTCCGGCCGCGTTAGTACGTGATGCAATGGAACAGTACCTGTCAGACAAGCCGTACTACATCGCGCCGGCAATGTTTGGGTACGACTCCCTTGAAGTTGCACGCGAGCGTGGTCTGCCAGACGAATGGATAGCAAAAATAGCGGCAACCGGTGCGGTCCATCGGCGCGTTATAGCGGTATCGCAGTCAGTCGAGGTGGAGGGTTCTTCGAGCGCACTGATGGTGGGTGATGTGCTGCTTGAAGTCGAAGGCGCAATACCGGCTAACTTCAGAGAGCTTGAGGCACGCTTTCAAAATGAAAAAGTTAATGTCACCGTATTGCGGGACGGTGAAGTACAAAACCTTGAAATTGCTACCATCCAATACGATGGTGGTGGCACGCACAGAGCGGTACTCTGGGCAGGTTCCCTGATTCAGGAACCGCATTTCGAGCTTTCGTTTCAACGCGGCAACAACACAAAAGGGGTGTTCATCAGCAACACGCTGTCTGGTTCCCCTTCGATTAAGGACAGACTGTACCGAAATCGCTTTATTACCGCAGTTGACGGAGTTGCTATCAACTCGCTTGATGATTTTGTTACTCAGATATCCAGTAAAGAGCCGACTGATTCGATCAACCTTACTGTGATCGCAATGAATGGCTACCGCTCAGTTGTGAGTGTCCAGCCGGAATACAACTTCTGGCCGACAGTAGAGATTTCCTATGACGGTAATAAGTGGCAGCGAAAATCACTGAGTTCTGACAAGGTAGCAGCAGCGGAGTAATGTCACAATCATCCGATGTCATCGTGGTAGGGGGTGGAATGGTAGGTGCGATGACTGCGCTTGCTTTTGCCCGTCACGATCTTCATGTGACACTGGTTGAGAGAACTTTACCGACGCCGTTCGACGCCGGCAAGCACGACATAAGAGTCTCCGCTATCAGCCATGCAACGCTACAGATGTTTAAATCACTGGGTGCGTGGGATGAAATACAAGGCACGCGGGTATGTGCCTACAAACGTATGCTTGTGTGGGATGACTCGAGTTCTGCACAAACCCGTTTTGACAGTGCTGATGTCGGACATCAGCAGCTTGGCTACATTGTAGAGAATAGCCTGATACAGCATGCGCTGTGGCAGCAACTGCGATCACTTGATAATGTCAGAATCCGGTGTCCAGCGTCGGTAGCAGCGCTTGAGTTTAACGATGGCAATGTAAAGGTTACATTGGAGAACGGTGAATTGCTGCACACACAATTAGTGGTAGCTGCTGACGGGGCTCGCTCCAGTGTAAGAACTCTGGCGGGTATTAAAGTAGATGGTGAAAGTTACCAGCAACATGCGCTGGTGGCGACGGTAAACACGGAACTACCACAGCAGGACATAACCTGGCAACGATTTACTGATACCGGCCCGCAGGCTTTCCTGCCGCTGGCGGGTAGCCGTGCATCGATAGTCTGGTATCACACACAGTCACGTGTTGAAGCGTTGCAGGCACTGCCGGAGAGCGATTTTATTACTGCCTTAGAAAAGGAATTTCCGCATCAGCTGGGGCGCCTGTCTGCGGTACAACAAATCGGTAGTTTTCCTTTAAGCTGGAGCCATGCAAAACAGTATGTGAAGCCGCGTTTTGCTCTGGTGGGTGATGCCGCTCATTCGGTGCATCCGTTGGCAGGCCAGGGTGTCAATCTCGGCATGCTCGATGCTGCAGTGCTTGTCCAGTGTGTTACGGATCGACTGTCGCAAACAGGAGACACAGGCAACCTTAGAGCGCTGCGTCGCTACGAGCGTTGGCGTAAGCCATCAAATGAATTGATGATTCGTATGCTTGATGGAATCCAGCAGGTGTTTCAACCAGGTGAGGGATCTGCGTTTCGCAATGGAATGATGAAGGCTTCAAGAACAGCAGCACTACAGATCGCTGATAAATCCGGGCTCATTAATAAAGCCTGTATTCGGACTGCGATGGGACTGTCGGGTGAGCTGCCGGAGTTGGTTAAGAGCAGAGGAATCCGCCCAGGTGAGCGGAACGCGGTCGCGTTATTGCCAGATTAAATCGCAGGGCTTTCGCTACTCAAATTTTTGCTCCGCAGACTTACGGGGTTCCGGTTGCCGGTCAGGTTGAAAAGCCAAAGCGCTTGATTTTTCAGCATTAGGTATTCGTCTCAATGCTCACCGGGTATCTCAACCCGCAAGGTAACATCTTTATAAAAAATCTCCTAACATGCCAACTGTTTTCAGTGTGGGATACATGCATCAATCAAGTGTACAATCGACACATAGATACTAAGAACACGGGTTTTGAATTGCATCACCCAATATCGCTTTTACCGGGATCACTATGTCGTTAAAAGGTAGTAAAACAGAAGCTAATCTGAAGCTGGCTTTTAAAGCTGAATCTGAAACAAATAGACGTTACCTTTATTTTGCTTCAAAAGCCGATGTAGAAGGGTATAACGATATCGCGGTTGCTTTTCGGTCAACTTCCGAGGGTGAAACGGGTCATGCACATGGCTTGCTGGAATATCTGGAGGATTGCGGGGATCCCGCTACCGGGATGCCGTTCGGAAGTACGCTGGCAAATTTGCGATCCGCAATTGCAGGTGAGACGAAAGAATACTCCGAAATTTATCCGATGATGGCAAAAGAGGCTCGTGAAGAAGGCCATAATGAGATCGCGGACTGGTTCGAGATTCTGGCGAAGGCTGAGCAGACACATGCGGCCAGACTTCAGAAATTGCTTGACGAACTCGAGAGTAAAGACTGATTTATACAGTGGGTGTAACAGCGGATTTGAATTATTTGTCGACGTTACGAACTTTAATGACTATATCCACACCGGAGATGTCGTGGTTGTTTTGAATGCCCTCGATGTTTGACAGATTAATACTCACCGGGTTGATGTCTCTGATGTCACCGCTGTCGAGATTCAGCACGTGATGGTGATCATGAATGTTGGTGTCAAACATAATGCGCTGAGGGTCGAGCGCAACTTCTTTAAGGACGCCTTTCTTTACAAAAAGTTTTAAGGTGTTGTATACCGTTGCTTTGGAGACGGTGGTAGTGTTTGTGTCACTGTTGACACGCTCCAGGATAGCATCGGCAGACAGGTGCTGTTCAGTTTCGAACATGTGAGTAGCAATTGCCACTCGCTGGCGAGTAGGTCTGATTTCATTTGTGGTCAGGAAATCCGCTATGCTGCTGGAATTTCTGACGATTTTTGCTGGTGACATTGGTGTTACAGCATCGTTGTTTTGCATTTCTTGACCACAGACCCTGATCCCGGCGGACATTATTCTGCAGTTAGCAGGTTATGTCCACTATTGTGTGAAATCTTTGGCGCGATTGTGTAAACCCTTCAATGATCATCACTTGCAATTGGATACTTCGGATTTAAGCGTAATGCTCGGGTAGAATGTATTGTTGTTGGTTAAAACACACCGATTAGCTTGTCGGTCGATGGCGTCTTGCTAACAGTGTTTACACTGTATTTTCCATACAAGCACGTACCGTAAAAACACCCGGCCATCAATTTCTTAATATCAATAACCCGGATAACATCAATAGCAATGTCAGATAGCGGAAAAGTAGGTTTTGTCAGTCTCGGCTGTCCCAAGGCACTGGTTGACTCAGAACGGATACTCACACAACTACGTACGGAAGGTTATCAGATAGAGGCGGATTACCAGTCATCTGATCTTGTCATCGTCAACACCTGCGGGTTTATAGACAGTGCTGTGGAAGAGTCTTTTGATGCCATTGGTGAAGCCTTACATGAGAACGGCCGTGTCATAGTAACTGGTTGTCTGGGTGCTAAAGCCGGTGAGATCGAAGCGCGATATCCGAAAGTGTTATCCGTGACAGGGCCTCAGGCGTATGAAGAAGTCATGGATGCTGTGCACAGTCATTTGCCGCAGAATACTGATCATGATCCACTGATTGATCTGGTACCACCTCAGGGAATTAAATTAACCCCGAAACATTACGCTTACCTGAAGATATCCGAAGGCTGTAATCACAAGTGCAGTTTTTGCATCATACCGTCTATGAGAGGCAAGTTGGTGAGTCGATCAGCTGCTGATGTTTTGAATGAAGCTGAACGCCTGGTGGCCTCTGGTGTAAAAGAAATACTCGTTATTTCGCAAGATACAAGCGCCTATGGTGTCGATGCAAAGTATGCAACGTCTTTCTGGAATGGCAGGCCTGTTAAAGCGCAACTAAAAGCTTTGTGCGAAGCGTTGGCAGAGTTTGGTATCTGGGTCAGGCTACATTATGTTTATCCTTACCCGCATGTTGATGAAATTATTCCGCTCATGGCAGAGAATAAAATTCTGCCTTATCTTGATATTCCGTTTCAGCATGCCAGTCCGCGGGTTTTAAAATCTATGAAGCGTCCGGCAGCCTCAGAGCGCAACCTTGATCGCATTCAATCATGGCGATCTGTGTGTCCGGATATAACACTTCGAAGTACATTTATTGTTGGCTTCCCGGGTGAAACGGACGCTGAATTTGAAGAACTTCTGGATTTTATCCGTCAAGCTCAGCTTGATCGGGTTGGATGCTTTCAATACTCCCCTGTAGAAGGGGCCACTGCCAACGAATTGCCTGACCCTGTGCCGTCTGAAGTTGCAGAAGAGCGATGGCATCGATTTATGGAAACCCAAGCCGCTATCAGTGCTGACCGGCTGGCTGAAAAAATCGGACAGAATGTGCAGGTATTGATTGACGGCTACGATGATGAAGGCAGGGTGATTGCTCGCAGCAGTGCAGATGCGCCGGAAATAGACGGCACAGTGATTATAGAAGCATCAGCTGATCAACTTGTGGCCGGTGAATTTGCCGAGGTAACAGTGACTGATGCCGGCGATTATGATCTTTGGGCTAAACCTGTCGGCCTGTAGCTGCCGGCGTGTAACTGCCGGCTTATAACTGGGGGATAACTGCAATTGATTTATCCGTCGATTGCGATATCTCTGCGCGCGGTTGACAGTGAGACAGTAAAGCCTGCAATGACATCAATTAGTGCGAGTAGTGTGAGTATGAGAAAGGTTGCTGATCCCATGTCTCTCAGTACTATCAATTCGACCAGAAAAACAACAAAAACCATCAGCGAAAGCAAATGGTCAATCACTGCCAAATAGCTTGTGCGGGTTGCCTTAAGTATTTCGAGATACAAAATACAAATACCCGCTATCACGAATATTATATTCCATGTGAAGTGCAGAGTTGCCTGAGAAGAGGGGATCGTGAATGACATCACCACTTCGTCCGGAAGCCAGTTTTCCGGAGTGCTTGAAAAAACCAGCACGTTATAGGCGAACAATAAAAACATGTTTAACGGTATGGACAGCAGAGTTCGCACTTGGTCTTACCTTGCTCGTTCTAGTAGGTCATCAACAGAGATGATGATACAAAGCGGTATCCTGTGGGGGATTCTTACCACTGTCTCATAGTATGGTTCGGCAAAGCGGCAGCCGTTATGAGTTCATGTGCTCAATAAGTGTGTCTTTTGCCAGATTGACTCTGGTAGCGAGAAAAGTGCTGCCACCCTTATCGGGATGCAGTCTGGCCATCAGCTTGCGGTGAGCGTAGATGATTTCCTGCTTACTCGCCTTGTCTGTGACCCCGAGTATCTCGCGAGCTTCTGCTACCGACATGGCTTGGTCTGCCCCGGCAGGCCCTTGTTGTTGATATTTTTGACTGGCATTCCAGTCACCGGTGTTTTTCTGCTCGGGAAACTCCCGCAGCACGAATGCCTCGATCAGGCGTAGCGCCTGAGGATCGTGCTCCGCGCAGGATTGGTAATATGCGCGAATGTCTTCCAGAGACATTGCAGACAATTTTTGCTTCTCGAACCTGCCGGAGGTGATTGTGCCGTCAACGCTTCCGCTTAACGGGTCGAGCGTTGCATCGAGCGTGGCTGTCCTTACTCTGGAGCTTCCGGGGCCGGCGGGGGCATCAATGCCAAACTTGTGCAACAGCTCCCGAATCTGAGGATAGAACCTCAGAATGAGCGGTGCGATGCGGAATGCAGAGGCGATCAATCCGCCAATGACTGCAAAAATAGCATTCGCCCTGCCTGTCACAACTGCCAGGATCAACAATATCCCAACCAGTATAAGCAGAGGCTTGATCAGGCCGGATGGTTTTTGCTGCAGGAGTTTCTTGCCGTACAGGTGGTATCCCAGATACGCAACGCCGAACAGGATTACAAAGAAAATTAGTCTCAAGTGTTGCTTCTGGCTGGGTGGCAGGCGGTTGAGTCGCTAGTTTACTCAAATTGCGCGATAAAGCGTCTCATTTTGTAAAAATGATGGCAAAGTTACTCTGGCTCTAAAGGGTGAAAGTGGTATACAGTCAGGTTTGAAAAATAGCGTAAACGAAGCAACCGTGACATTGAGTTACACAAATTTTTGGTTGATAATGTCCTGACAAACTGAGACATCTCAGTCACTGTGGATTAAATTGAATACAGCAGAGGCCTGCTAAGCTGCACAGGCGGTTAACAGGGAATGACCCGAAAATAAGCAATAAGTATTTAAATAAAACTATAGTTATCAATCAGATAGATTTCCTTGACTAAGATGTCACAGTCTAGTCAGGTTATCGTATTTTTACAGAGTGTATGCAGTTTTCTGAATACAAATCACTGTAATTGGAGTTTCTGTACTCTATCCTGCCGCCTGAATTGCCATAACAGTAGTCAATTCCTCCGGGACCTTGGCGCGAGTGGCAGATAGCGTCGATTTGCGTAGAAATAACAATTTAAACGATAAGGTAAGAGTTTAATGAGCGAGACCTCAGCAAGGGAGATCCGGGCCGACCGGTTCAGGGACGACAGTTCAAAACACGATGATGACTCTATCGATCTGAGAGGCATCATTATCACTTTGCGCAAATACAAGTGGCCTATTATTTTGACCACTGCGCTGGTGACGGCTGCTACTGCAGTGATTGTATCCAGTATGACGCCGATCTATCGCTCAACAGCGACACTGGTGTTCGATACCGGCACGTCAAGCAGTAGTTTTGAAAATCAATTTGGCATTGGAACCACACAGCAAGATATCCAAACGCAGGTTGAGGTGCTCAAGTCCAGAACTCTGGCAGAAAGAATTGTTGGAGAACTGGAACTCGCGAATTCCTGGGAGTACAACCCGTCAATACCCACCCCGGAACAATTCACCAATGTAGGGCCATTCGCACCTCTGATAGCTTCGTTGAAAAACTTCCTGCCGAAGCAGGATGAATTATCTGATGAACTGCTGAACGACGAAGTTTACGTACGGGATAAAATGGTTCGCAAGTTGATGAACAACACAACTGTTGTTCCAGTCAAAAATACCAACCTGGTGAAAGTGAGTGTTGATGGTGTCGACAAACAGCTTGCGACAAAAATTGCTAACGGAATAGGTAGTGGCTACGGAGATTTTTTTCTCGACCAGACTGATGGCAGGAATGTCGAGACACGTAATTTTCTGGAACAGAAAGTCGCCGACCTGAAGCAGAAGTATGAAAGCGCCGAGCAATTGTTACTTTCTGAACGACAGAGTCGTGGTATTTCAGGTGACGGTAGCACTTCAACCGATCAGACCATTGCTCTGTTTACCAATCGACTTGTTGATGCAAAGACAGCACTCGAAGATGCAAGAATAGAATGGGATGAAGTCCGCCAGGTAAGGGATGTTGTGGGCAGCGGTACAAGACCCAGTGAAGTATTTTTGAGTGAGAGCGGTACGGCGCCAACCTCTATAGGGAACTTCCAGTACGTAGATACCGCTTATGAAAACCTCGCAATTGTAGATTCAAATCCCATTGTTCAACGTGATAAGCAACGTGTTCAGGAAGTACGCCGTGAGCTGTCTGAACTGAGTAATCGTTACGGGGCAAAACATCCCAGAGTTGTGGATGCAACATCAAACCTGGTGACAGCTACTGGCAATCTTGATCGTCAGATTGGGAACGTCGTGTCCTCTGTTGAAAATCGATTCATTGCAGCACGCAGATTGGTTGCCTCAATTCAAGGTGATATTAATCGCGAGCAAAGTAGAAACTATCGCGAGACTGCAGACACTGCCGCAATTAATGAAATCAAGTTTGATCGTGACACTAACAAGAAATTCTATGAAGAAGCACTGGCAGAGCTCGCCAATGTTGAGGAAAAAGATCTCAACACAGTGCCGCTTAGTGTTTCAGATATTGCGGCAGTTCCCGAATTTCCGGTCAAGCCTAAGAAAACTCTGATGGTTTTATTGGGTTTTCTGCTTAGTCTGTTCGGTATCTCTGCCCTGTTTTTCGCTTTTGAAAGCATGAAAGAGACTGTGCAGGGCATTCATGACGTTGAAAAGAAACTCGGTATTCCGGTTTTTGGAATCGTACCGGTAATGCGAAGTAAATGGTTTGGTAAAAAGACTGTTCCACTTGTTCCTGGTGAATTTGAAGACAAACGCGGTGCGTTTGAAGAAGCAATTCGTACTATTCGCACCGGTGCGAATGTGGCAGAGCTTGAAGAGGGCGGTCGCGTGTTGATGGTGACATCATCTGTACCTGCTGAAGGTAAGTCGACCGTAGCAAGTAACCTTGCCTACTCGATGTCAAAGCTTGAAAATGTGGTACTAATTGAAGCCGATATGAGACGTCCAGGTCTTGGTCGTGCTCTTGGTATCCGGTCAAACGGCTTGTCTGATCTACTGGAAGGTGATGCTTATCTTGAAGATTGCATGCGTATCGATGCGATTGGCCAGTTAGATATTATTCCGGCCGGTCGTATCCCGGAGACTCACCTTGAGTTACTATCTTCACCTGAGTTTGCCGAACTGATTGACTTGTTGAAGAACCGCTATGACAGAATTGTTATAGATACTGCTCCTGTCCAGGCCGTCAGTGATTCAATAGTTGTAGGTAAGTACGCCGACTCTGCCATCTATGTGATTAAGTCTGACAGCACACCACTGCCTGTTGTAAGACGTGGTATTGATCGTTTGCAAGAAGCTGGTATTAATGTGTCTGGTGCAGTTATCTCGCAGGTCGACCTTGCCAAGATATCCGGCTACGGTGGTGATTATTATTACCAGGGTTATTATGACTACTATGGCTATGGCGAGAGTAAAAATACTCGCAAAAAGAAGTCGCTAACTCGTGGAGATGACGGAAGTTTTGCAGCGCGATCCAAAGCACGTGAAGATGAGAGAGAAGCCAGTAAAGTGAAAAGACTCAAGCGTCGCGAGGTGGATGTGCGATCTGATCCTTCAATGGATCCGATGCTCGATGAGGACTTCAGAGCATAGTTTATTGATTGTTAGTAAATCAAAAGCCGCCGTGAGGCGGCTTTTTTACCTGCTGTATCTCGTCCCCTGTTAATTTTTATTTAGTCTGATCTGCCACTGCGTCCGTATACGTCATCAAATCGGACAATATCATCCTCACCCAGATAGCTACCTGACTGTACTTCGATCAGCTCGAGCGGGATTTTGCCAGGGTTGTCGAGCCTGTGCGTAGCCCCTAACGGTAGATAGGTAGACTGATTTTCAGTCAGCATAATCTCTTTATCGTCGCAGGTAACAATGGCAGTGCCTTCGACAACCACCCAGTGTTCCGCCCGATGGTGGTGTTTCTGCAGTGACAATTTGGCTCCCGGTTTCACCGTAATTCGTTTTACCTGAAAGCGCTGGCCAAGGTTGATGGTCTGATAGCTTCCCCACGGCCGGTAGCACTTGGTGTGAGTGTCCGCTTCGTTTCGGCCTGCTTCTTTCAGCATGATTGCTATCTTCTTCGCATCTTGAGCGTGGTCATTATGGGCGACAAGAATACAATCGCTCGTTTCAATGATTGATATGTTCTGTAAGCCCAGCGCTGCGACCAGTCTGGTACTGGCATTGATGTAGCAGTTTTCGCTATCGACCAGCATCGCATCGCCGGTTGAGGCGTTTCCGTTCTCGTCTTTTTCGCAGATGCCATGCACAGCATCCCATGAGCCAATATCAGACCAGCCAGCCGTAAAAGGGACTACCATGGCATTGTCTGCTTTTTCCATCACCGCATAGTCGACGGAAATACTCTCGCATTCAGCGAATGCTTCCGTGTCAACTCTAATAAAATCAAGGTCTTCAGTGGCGCTCTCGTATGCTGTTGCGCAAGATGCCAGTATTTGAGGGGCATGCTTCTTCAACGCGTCAAGATAGGAGCTGGCTTTAAAGACAAACATACCGCTGTTCCAGTAGTAATCGCCTGAGTCCACGTATCGTTTGGCTGTTTCTGCGTCTGGTTTTTCCTCAAAACTTGCAATATCGCTAATGCCATCGCTCGCGGCTTTAATGTAACCGTAGCCGGTCTCAGGGCGATCCGGCACAACGCCGAAGGTGACCAGTGCACCATCGCGGGAGCAGTTCAACGCTTCCTCCACGTGTACTGTAAATTGCTGAATATCAGAAATAACGTGGTCTGCAGCCAACACGGTGATTGTGGCGTCTTTGTGCTGTTTGATTGCATGTAGGGCTGCCAGTGCTATCGCAGGTGCGGTATTACGGGCGCATGGCTCAAGCATGATTACTCCGTCGTGCCCGGTTTCGCGCATCTGTTCGGCTGTCAGAAAGCGGTGATCTTCGTTACACACAACAATTAACTGCCCGTCACAGGCCACTGAGGCTCTGTCTATGGTGTTTTGGAGCAGTGACTTGTCGCTATTCAGCTTTAAAAACTGCTTAGGATAAAGTGACCTCGAGAGTGGCCACAGTCTGGTTCCGGAACCTCCAGCAAGGATGACAGGGAAATTATTAACTAAAGATTGATGCATGTCATGATCTCGGAATTATTAAAGATGCTTGGCAACAATCGTACCTTACAGACTCTAAGTAGTGAGCACCGGTCGCATTGTCTGTAATGCTTGGCTTTTTTTGCCATTAAAGATGATAAGACAACTATAGTTAAGTGCTCCAAATTTTTTAAAATACCTTACAGGATTTGGTTATAAGGTGAAGAATCTTACCTCAACGCGTGCCAGTGAACTCGGAAAAAGAAAGCTGTGAATTTTTGGTGCAGGGGTTTGCCAGAGAATCACTTGCTGACACCGAGTGCGCTACATCAGCACATCCGACTGCGGTGGTTTCCGGTTGGGTGGAGTTTGGTAGCCACGCTCAACTGAACCTGCACACCACAGTCACTCGTGATTGTATCGGTAGCAATGCGCTTCTATGCAACACTGCGAAGTGCCGTCAGGTAGTTACCAGGCTATGTGGTGCTATCGAGTACGTTCTTGATCTGACGTAGTTTTGACGATCTGCAAGCGGAAAAAATATCCTGCCTTTTCTCAGTGAGAAATGAACCAGACCAGCCCGAGTTGCCTCTAACGATCTCACGTGTGCTGGGATCTTTTGCAGATTGGTAGATAAAATCTGTCATGACGCGCTCGTCGCCCTCAATGAAAGGGCCGCTACCGTGCCATGTTAGTGACTTCATCAACATAAAATCACCAGGTTCCAATTCAGGTGTGATAACTGGCCATTCCGAAGGAACGATTTCGGGGTTAATACTGCCGGCATCACCTAAATATCCGAACCTGTGTGTGCCCGGATACAGGTACATACCACCATTAGCTTTATTAACTTTTTTCAGCGCCATAAACACGGAAGCTTTCTCAAAAGTTCCGACATGATAACCGCTGTCCTGATGAAGAATAACCGGATTAACGCTTTTAACGTCTTTTACGACAAATCGTTTTTGATACAGGCCAATGTCTTCGCCGAATACAGGTTCGAGTAAGTTGAGCAGTTTTGGCTCTTTGGAAAGTTCGTAGAGCTCGTCTGGTATCTGTTTGATTTCAACAGGGTTGTTCTCGTTCTCGATTTCCCGATGTGCACCTAGAACGTCGCGGCGATGAGAATCCCACAAATTCTGCCAGCGCAAAAGCTCGTCCGAATTCAACGCCGATCTAACGATCGCAATGCCGGTGCGATCAAAAATTTCCGGATCGATACTTGAGCCTTCCATCTGTGGCATCGCCGCCCTGATGTCTGTGATTAAGTCATCTATTCCATTAATCATAAAATTCCAGACCTTTTAACGTTGCAAGATAATTTAGGAGTTAGAATGCTCGTGCTCGTTATCCTTCTTTACGAATGCATCCATCGTATTGCCGGAGCCAGAATTGATATCACCAGCGCTGAAGACTTTACTACACGTTTTCGCAAGAATTTTTAAATCCAGCCAGAAGGACATCGTATTCACGTACTGAACATCCAGCTCGAATTTTTCAACCCAGGATAGCGTATTTCTGCCACTAACTTGAGCAAGGCCGGTAATACCGGGTCGTACACTGTGACGCTTTCGCTGCTCGTCAGTATAATGTGGTAAGTACCACATTTGTAATGGCCTCGGTCCGACAAGAGATAAGCTCCCCTCCAGTACGTTAAACAACTGAGGTAATTCGTCAATAGACGTGTTTCTCAAAATTCGACCAATGCGCGTGATTCTCTCAATATTTGAAAGCTGTCGTCCGTTGGCGTCGAATTCGTCCTTCATTGTTTGAAATTTCAACAATTGGATGGGCTTTTCATTGAGCCCGGGACGAGTGTGGCGAAAAATAGGATTGCCGCGCGAATCAATCGCCGCAGCGATAAACCCTGCGAAAAGCAAAGGGCTAAGCACGATCAACAGTAAGCAGGCGATTATCCGGTCCAGAGCCGGTTTTACGTTGTTTTTGTACATAGTCAGGAACAGTAATTGTACCGTCGACACTGGTTTAAAGGGAATATACAACAACAGAGCAGGTTTATCCCTCTCATATTAGAATCTCTACTTCGCGAAGCAAATCTAAAAGTTGTGCATGTCTGGTCTGAAATATATGGTGTTCAAAACTACTTTACTTTGGTTTAGTTTTCTCGGCAGAATTCAACTTTATATTGTCCTGGTTCAGGTTACGTCGCGAAAGTCTGAACCGCTACCGGTATTTATGAGGGTGACCACACCTCTTAGTTTGTAACGAATGTTACTATGAACCCCAAATGGGAACCGGGGCTTACATTTTCTTTGCTCTATGGATCCCGAGCTCCTTATTGATTGTCGATCTTATGCGCTTTAGAGAAGAAATAGGTGAATCACTCACGCTGAAATTTGCCGAGTCAGCCAGGCTTCGCCGGGAGCAAAATCTGCCGATAATTTCACTGGGATTGGGTGAACCGGATTTTGATACGCCGCAGGCAATCATAGATGCTGTAGTGGAGCAGTTGCGAGCCGGGAATTCTACCTATTCCAGTCCCTTGGGGTTAGCCCCCCTTCGCAGCCAAATTGCAGATCGTTTATTGGCAGAAAATTCAATTCCGGCAACTTTTAGCAACATATTAGTGGCTGCGGGAGCCAAGCAGGCATTTCAGATAATATTAATGGCAATGTTGCAACCTGAAGATGAGGTTGTTGTGGTGGAGCCTGCGTTTGTAAGTTTCATTCCACAGATTTATCTGGCAGAACCTGCCTGTACTGTTCGTACTCTTGATGTGAGTCCTGACGACTTCACTTTGCCTGTAGATGCGCTTGCAAAATTGGTGAATGAAAAGACACGCGCAATAGTTATTAATTCTCCTAACAATCCCGCCGGGTATGTCTGGTCCGAGAGTCAATTGCGTGAAATATATAAAATAGCAGAAAAGCATAATTGCTACGTTATATCAGATGAAGTATATGAAAAGTTAGTCTACGACGGTGCCTCTCATTTCAGTATTGGTTCATTAGAGGCTGAGGTATCAAGAGTAATTACGATAAATGGTTACAGTAAGTCACATGCGATGACCGGCTGGCGTTTGGGCTATGCCTGCTATCCGAAGGAGCTTAACTCGAAAATACTTAAAATTCAGCAGCACATGAATACCAATACTTGTACCTTCGTGCAAGCGGCCATGGGGAATGTAGGTGCTACTCTCGATTTGTCATATCTGGATGATTACTGCAAAAAATTACAAAAAAGAAGAGATCTCGTTGTAAATGCCGTGTCTAAAAGTGAAATCTTGAACCTCACTGTGCCATCGTCTGGTTTTTTCGCATTTATTGATATCAGGCAGACCGGTATGACTTCAAATGCGTTTTGTAGCGCATTAATGGAATCGACCGGAGTAGCAACAACTCCGGGTATCGCTTTTGGAAAAAACTGGGATGATCATATCCGGCTTTCGTTCGCGACTACAGATTCGCTGCTTAGAGAGGGATTGACATTGTTACGGGAATTTTCTCAAGGCGTTAAAACTCAGGATGGCATAGCATGAATGTTTTGCTCACAAAAAAATTTATGTCCTCTGATATTGAGTACTTAAATGCGGGGTTGGCTGAAGGAATAACACTGCTGGAGCCAGCAGACTATAGTGAAGCTGGTGTATTGGAAAAGATTAGAAGTGCGCAAGTGCTGTTTGGTGGAATGCTATCTGAACCTGTAATCAAGGCTGCTGAGCATATAAAGTTATTTCAAATTCCATGGACGGGTGTAGATAACATCGACTTCGACTTACTTCAAAAATATCGTATCGATTGTGTCTGTAACTCCCACTCGAATGGCTCAGTCGTAGCAGAGCATGCTTTAGCACTTTACTTTTCCGTTGCCAAGAAAATTGCTTATCATGATGCTCAGCTACGAAATGGTAACTGGAACCGTGTTTCATCTGATGGCAACGAGGTGAGTCCTTTCTCAACGACATTGAGTTTCAGGAAAACAGTCTTAATAGGTTATGGCGCTGTTAATAAAAGTATCCATAGATTGTTGACGGGATTTGAGCCTCATGTGTCAGTGGTTAACAGAAGCGGGAAACTGACAGGAGCAACAGCGTCTGTAGATGTCTATGGTTACGAAAATATTTTAACAGCCCTCGAAGGAGCGGATGTCGTGTTTGTTGCAGTGCCACTTACAAAAGAGACCAATAGCCTTTTTGGCGCTGATTGCTTCCGTTCGTTAAATAAAAACACAATTCTGATCAATGTTGCTCGCGGTTCTGTTATCGACGAGGGCGCACTGTACGCGGCACTTTCGAGACAATTAATTTATGGGGCAGGGATTGATACCTGGTACAACTATCCGAAACCTGGCGAAAGTACAAGCACATTTCCTTCAACTGATAATCCGTTTCACGAATTGAGCAATATTGTGATGTCTCCGCACAGAGCCGGGTATGTGGATTCAGGGTTTCCACACCTTGATGATGCGATTAAAAATCTAAACAACTTATATAAAGGTGAGGCTCTAATAAACCGTTTGTCAGTAGAGTACCGGTACTGATTTTATGAATATACTTTTTACGTGCGCCGGACGTAGAAACTACTTGCTTCGTTACTTTCGGGAAGAGTTGCAAGATCGCGGTAAGATCTACGCGGTCGATATGAGCGATACAGCGCCTGCTTTGCAGGAGGCGGATCAATGTTTTACAGTGCCTGCGTTAACGGATGTTAATTACATTCCCGAGCTTGTAGAGATATGTAAAAAAGAAAAGATCAACCTGATTATTTCTCTAAATGATGTTGAGCTTCCTTTGCTGGCAAGGCATAGCGCAGAGTTCAACGCTGTTGGTACGAACCTTTTAATTTCCTCTGTGGAGGTAATTGATACTTGTTTTGATAAACTTAAAACTAAAGATTTTCTGCGTAATAACAATTTCCGGTATCCAGAAACCTTCATTGATTTAAACAGCGCTGAAGACGCCGTACGGAACGCGGATGTGCAGTTTCCACTTTTCGTAAAGCCGCGTTGGGGAAGCGCAAGTATGCAGATTTTTAGTGTGCATAGTATAGAGGAGCTGAAATTAGCGTATGAGCTGGCGGGTATACAACTCCAAAAAAGCTTTTTAAAGGTAGATGCAAGTCTCCTAAGCGAGAGCATTTTAATACAAGAGGGGCTACCCGGAACAGAGTATGGTATCGACATACTAAATGATCTGGAGGGTAACGTTAGATCAGTTTATGTAAAAAGAAAGCTGGGGATGAGGGCCGGGGAGACAGATAAGTCCGAGCTTGTTGATATTCCTCTATTGCAAGAACTGGGGGAGAGAATAGGGAAAGCTGTTGGCCACATCGGTAATTTGGACTGTGATGTATTTTATGATGGTGCGTCAGCAGTCGTGCTTGAGATGAACCCTCGCTTTGGAGGTGGTTATCCTTTTAGCCACACTTTAGGCGCAAATTTTCCACTGGCAATTATCGAGTGGTGCAGCGGTGACGAGTTTGATCTGACTGATTTTACAAGGAATTTTGGCAAAACAGTTTCCAAGTGCGATACACTGGTTGTTGTTAGTTCCTGATGCCATCTTGTTAAACTCTTGCGATTGCAACAAATGGATTATGTAAATCGAATTCCGCTGTGGTCATTTTTATGTGTTGCCTGCATTACGGCTCTTGCATTGATTTGGTTTGGCGCAGACGGCGTGCGCGGCACAGATCAGTATTCCTATGTCGCAGATGTAGAGCGAATTGTAAACGGTCAGCCACCAATCACGAACTTGTTTTTTCCCGGGGAAATAGTGCGAAATAATGCTCTTCCCGACAAAAATTACATTACTCACAATAGTCCAATGCTATACATCGTTGCGGTGTTTGCATCAGTGTTTTCTGCTTATCATGCATGGATATTGGTCAACGTAATATGTCATTTGACAGTGGCGTCTGTGCTCTTTTTACTTGCACGAAAATTTACCAACTACTCTATTGCGACTGGGGTAACTGTCTTTTATTTGATTTCTCCTATCGCGATTTGGCAGACAATAAATCCGTTGTTGGAAATGTATTTCTCTGCGCTTCTTGCACTAATATTACTGTGTTTTTTTAATCGACAGAAACTGTTGATTGGATGTGTCTTGTGGCTTTTACTTGCGTTGGGGGTTGTAAGTCACCCGATATTCGTGATTCCAGCGTTGTTATATGGATTGGTGTGGTTGTATGAACATCGTTATATGGAAAAGGTGATTTTAGTACCGCTACTAATCGGCTACTACACAATTATTTATTTTTTTTTGCAAAACAAAAATCTATGGTTTCCGTCGTCGTTTGCGCCAAATTTAACTACCATTATCGCATCAGTTGTACCAGGAAAATCTAATATGGTCTGGTATTTTTCGGAGCTACTACCGGAGCTAAATACACAACTATTTTACGATAAATTTGTTAGTGCTGTGCGCGAGCACACCATTGTACTTAAATTTGCTCCCTTCTATATGTTTACAAATTTGGCGATTTTGGGGGCGCTTTGTGTAAGCTTGTTTAATTTCAAACGATGGTGGCCTGCTATTCTGCCGTTGGGTCTATTCGGTTCTCAGTATCTGGCTATGATATTCCTGCAGCAGAATCATCCCAGATTTCAGCAGATTATTGCTGTTGTTACATTTTTGACATTGGCAATTGTGGTTTGTCAATGGAAAAAATCATGGTTGTTATCCCGTTTTATCGGAGCACGTACCGTTGTTTGTTTTTTCTGGTTTTTTCTGTTTTTGGCAAATTCTTACATAGTGTACACAGCCAAAAATGAATCTATCGAAGAACGCAATGATTTAAGTGCACTGGTGCAACAGATGGATCGCTTCCTGGTAGGTGATGAAAACAGATTAGTCGCCATTGATGTGCAGCCGCACAGTCCGTTTGCGTCTGCTGTTAGACCAACAGATGTCTTATTTTTAAGAACAAGTATGTTGAGCGAAAAGAAAATGACGAATGTAACTTCTCTATTTGATCCGAATTTTATAATTGCGCCGAGTAATGTTCATGTATGTGGGAAGGCCGCTGTTGAAACCAATATAAAACTGATGAGTAAAAGATTCGGTGATTTGGTCGTTTACAGTGTTGATGAACTGATTTCAAAAAAAACAACTCCCTCGATTTCAATCAGTAGTGTCTGTAGTTCCCAATGAATGTAAAAATTTTATCGCACTATTCCAGTAACAGGTCTCTCGTCGGCTTTGATAAGCCGTTAGTAGTAAGTTACCTGAGGCACAAATGGATATTCAGCGAAGTTGTGGCATAGTTGCGTAAAATTAACAGAGGTTTTGCCGCCGTTATTGTAAGGAATAATCATACGATGTCTGATCACTCAACTCCTCGAACTATGGATGTCGTGCACACAGCTGCTTAAGACACAAGCTGGAGTAACGCTGCTATTTACCTCATGGTTGAACCGTGGTGTGGCGGTGAAAGTGTTCTGTGTGGTAAAGAAAGTCAGCGAGTAATTTCCCTTGCGTACATCCATGTTCCTTACATCTGTACTGCTCGAAAAGTGATCAACAATAAATGTATGATCACCGTGGAATGTTTTCTTTGATTTCCAAATACACAAATATAATTCTTTAAACTACTCAAAATGCTGAGTTTATATATCGTAGGCATGTTTCTTTGGTAGTTCCTCTCGCTGCAACGTCCGTCTTGATTTTTTCTTTCTTCTACCACGTTTTTTTCGATTCAACGAAGTTGAGCTTGCTCTAAAACCAAACCAGGTACCAAAAAAGCCTATTGAAAACCATAATGGTGACCACGTAAAAAACGCTGAAGATATGCCAATTGCTATTACTAATGAGAGCATTGCAAGCCTGAACAAACCATACACGCCGTTGTTTGGCAGTATATCTAGTCGGTTGTTTGAATTGCCCCGTGTCATTTCGAAGTACATACTGACTATCAGGAGTAAGAACAGTAAAAATCCAACAATACCGAGATGAGGGAGTATCGACAATGTGCTGTGTACATAGATGCCGTTATGCCCGTCAATTATCTGGTGAATTTGGGTATGTCCGAAAATGGGGCTGTGTATAAAGTGTCTAATGAAATTCTGTCTAAAAATCTCTGATCTCGATGTGATGGATACTAGTCCGTCTTCCTCAACTCCGTATCCTAGTAAACGTGTTTGCGTGTAGTCTATTTGAAAGTAACTTAGCGCACCCAGAACAATACCGGTTGTTATAATTGAGGCTAAGATCAGGCCGCCGATTAAATAGACGGAAGTCCGACTAAAGATAATATTGCTAATTCCGATTGACTGCCCCGCATGCACAAAAAGTGACGTAAAGCTACATGTCAGGTACACGATCGTGACCCCGGCACTCCCCAGCGCACCTTTATTGGAACCGATGAGCTGAGCCAGTAAAGCAGTGAGTACTGCAATGGACGTTACGCACAGTATTAGTACGATAAATTTTGTGATGCGGAACTGACCAGGCTTGATCACTATAAGATAGGCTAGGGATGTTGCCATAATCAATTGCAGAAATAGTAAATCTGCTGGTCGTTGATACGTTATTTCGTCGTCAACGCGGAGTTGATCTGAGCGTGTGGCAGAAAGTCCTTCGATAACAAGCAAATACAAAGATAAAAGCAAATACAAAAGGTATATTATGGTTGCGAAAGTAATTATTCGTGACCATTGTTCGGTACGCTGAAGATTATACAGAGTAAATATCGCATAAGATGTTGCGAGACCAACTAGTAGATAAAACAACAATCCTTGTGTTGTTCCGATCGTCACCTGCCTAATCAGAAACTCATCGGTCTCAAGGTGGTACTTGGCAAACGTGTAGCAAAGAAATGTTACTAATACGAATATACTTTTTTTTAGCTTGAAAAAGCTTGCTATGTCTCCTGCAGATACTATTGCCACTATGAATGACAGCATCGCAGCATAGAGATAAGTCGCGCCAAATGTACCGGATGTGAAGTCAACCTGAAACAGGTTGGCCTGAACAAAGAGAGACAAAAATGCGAGAATGGAAAATGAAGCTGCGAACCTAAGAATTGACATGGTTATCTCTCAGCACGGGAATCTGGAATTTTCGTATGTTTTATTGAGCGAATAAGATGTGGAAGGTTATATCAAGCCATCTAGCCTATGCGACCATTTTTATTTTGCTGATACCCTTTGATCATTAATCTACAACCGACCGACGTTCGGGTATTGTAAACAATTTTCATCCGCGTGGATGTTTCTCAATCTGCAGCTCGTAATAGTGCGCTTGACCTCATAATACATAACTCGACTTTACGTTAGCTGGGTACAATTCTCTATCCAATGTGTCCCAACGTCTTGTTACCCTGGGACTAAACTAGCACATTACCGGTGATTCCCGGGGGAACGGTGTCAAGTTTTTCAAACACCTACAGTGTTGGTCGTTTAAGGTATCGTCGTAAGATCCGTCGGTCGAGCGCACATTTACGTGCAATGCAGTGCGCCGGCACCGACGTGGTAATAAACATCTTGCTCACGTTGCCTTCATTTTGCAAAGACATAGCCCATTTGCGCATGCAATTTTAGCTCAGTGAATATACTTGACTGCCCCGGGCATTAGGGAAATTCATTACAATCGATATTTATTGACAGGCTGGACTATCGAGCGTAGCTCATTGATAAATATGTGATCTAATTTTAATATCTGTTCAGGTTTGTGCAATATGATTGCGATACTGGTGGTTATTTTCAAACGGAAAAGTAATCGAGTCTACTAATCTATTAATTTATTGAAAGTAAAGGATTTTTTAAGAAGCAACCCTGCCGGAAACAACAGGTGTTAGGACTAGTGTTAGAATTTTAATGCGAGCTTTTCAAAAGATTAAGGTCGTGGATCCGGGGCCGTTAAAGAAAGTGTGAAGAGTGGTTTGGTCGCCGTTCATTTTGTGAGGAAAGGTTTGCTATGCTGGGTCTAAGGTTCAGGGTTATTAGTTTGGCGATTGTTTTTTCGTTAGCGTCGCACGCAGCGGAAGTGACCAAACCGGCCACGCCTACAGTGGAATTACTGGAGCAAATACCGGATCCGGCGGTACAGTCTACTGAACAAAGTAGCGATCAGCTTGTGGTAAAAGAAGAGTTTGAAGTGAGTGAAGCTGCGTCGAATCCAGACGGCATTGATTGGGCGGCGAAGGGATACAGTTTGTTCTGGGAGTCAACCCCAACTGCGGCGGATTTAAACGGGACAGCGATAGAATTTTTTACGGGCGATAAGTGGAGCAACGGACACCCACTAAGGCTTAAAAAGACACTCGGAACCACTATGGCTGAGGCACCAGACGGATCACCTGCCGTCCAAGTGATTACGCCGGCCGGTACTAAGGGTGACTCCAATTTTAGAGGCGAACAATTCGGCCCTGATAGTTCGGTAGAAGATGCTGTGTTCCAGATTGATGTGTGGGTTGATAACCCGACTACGAGGAGTTACATCGGGCTTGGACATATTTGGGGAACACGATTTGATACGTACCCTCCACCGAGCGGAGGAAACAACAATACTGATGGTTTTACAGTACGCGGTGTAGTCGGATTGAGAAGCGGTGTTTACTCTCAATATGTATACGATTGCGAAAACCCCGATGGCAGTTTCGGAGACACGACGTCATCGAGTCATTCTTTAATAACTGGTAGATGGGTAACATTACAACTAAGGATAAAGCTAAATAATCCGGTTTCTGCTACAAATGGAGAGATTGACTTCTATAGGGGAACTACGCTAATGAATTCGACTGTTGATCGACTAAGGTGTTTTGACGACGTTTTCTTTAAGGGTTTTGGTTTTTTTGTTCATCACGTGACGGGTGCACCGGAAAGTGAGACGCTTTGGGCGAGAAATTGGAAGATCTGGACCAAATAAGGTTGGCTTGCTTAGAACGAAAGATGATATGACACTTGATACAATCAATTGAGGTGGTCAACTTTTTGGTACCAATAAGTTAACAGTCACTCCGTTAGAATCGGTATCTGTCAGATCAAGTCTTACTTTGCACTGGAGCATGCAAGCTTTTTATATACAGCGAAGAGCTTTAACTTTTCCTCTCCCC
>CAZKAQ010000030.1:0-34171 GCA_964550655.1 uncultured Granulosicoccaceae bacterium | reverse complement strand
TGATTAGACGCAGGTAGGTCAAAAGCAACTGCAACAAAACACAAAACCAAAAACTTTATGGTTGCTTATATTTTTTGTAGGGGGGCATAAGCCGAAGGCGCATCCACCAAAAGGTCAGGCAGTTTCAGTCACACCGTATATTTACCATCAGGTAAATCCAGATAAGCAGAGATTCCCGCAGTGGCTATCACTGAAACAGTACCGTTCTCTTCATCGACAATATTCAAACCACCCTCTTCTGCTACTACACTGACCTTACCATGCGGCAGTTCTGCAGCGACTGCGTCGCAATCGATCAGATCAGGCTTCTGTACTCCGATTGCCACTTTCACCACCATGTCTTCCCGATTAAGATCGAGAGAACGGAACAAAATAATAGAGCTGTGATGCAATGCGTCCTGCACTGCGCGTTTAGCGGCTTTGGTGTAGTCCTCACCATAGAGGTCGTTGCCGGTACCCATCTCGAGAATTATTCGTTTGAGTGGCATAACAACTACCCTGTGGTCGCAGAAGAATCGAGATTTAAATACACAATCGCTGCGGCATTGGCAACCACCGTATGTTTATCGCCTTCTTTAATATCCAGCCCACCCTTTGATACCGTCACTGATGCCTGCCCGTAAGGCAGTACTGCAACGACTTTTTCTTTGTCTACCTGATCAGGATGTGCGACTCCGATTTCAATATCGACTTCCATCTGATCAACCGTGTACCCCAGTGCAGGCACAACTGTCAGTGAGTTGTGCCACAGCGCGTCTTTTAATGCCCTTACAGCAGCTTTGGTATAGTCACCACCACGTATATCTACCCCCATACCCATCTCTACAACCAGCCTTTTTCTGGGCATGGTAACTCTCCGCAAAATTAGTTGCTTCGTGAACCGTGAAGCTAAACGATGCATAACAATTTGTCACTGAATAATTTTTAACATTCTTCTGTAAAAGTAAAAACCTTTGACATCCAACCACTTATTTTGTCATGTAACCTATTGACACAATCCAACCATAAAATTATTCACATTAAATCTACGAGTTCAAATTCTGCTGCCGTTAATCACTGTGATGGCAGGACACTACCAGTTAAAAACCTGTCTTGGGTCTCTGATACCTACCAATCTAACTTAAGGCATTCTCACGATTGCCAACAATCAATAACCCGGAGAAATCAATGCAGCGTTTTTCATCCAAATTGTTTACAGCCGCCTCTTGCGCTGTACTCATTTCTGCACTCAGTGCCTGTTCTACAACCAGTGACATTAAAGACAAGGGGCTTTTGGCTTCCGGGTCTGCTAACGAAGCAGCGGCTCTTAAAAGCCGGGCATCCGAGCTTGACGCGCGCGAACGTCGTCTTGCAGCAAAAGAAGCAAAGCTTGCCATTATTCCAGCTTCTTCCAGCCTGCAAAGCAGCCTGACTCCACCTAACGCAAAGCCAGGCCAGTGTTTCACAAAGATCATCGTTCCGGCTAAATACCGCACGGTAACTGAAAAACAAGTAGTTGCCGAAGCCGGTCAGCGTATCGAAGTAATTCCAGCTAAATTCAAGCAAGGCACCAGACGTGTACTTGTTTCAGAAGCGACCGAAAAGCTTGAGGTTGTTCCGGCTACCTACAAGACTGTGACTGAAAGAGTTCTGGTCAAGCCTGCTTCGAGCAAACTGGTTCAGGTACCTGCACAGTATGAGACTGTTTCAAGCCGTGTGTTGGTATCTCCTGCTCGCAAAGAATGGAAAAAGGGCACAGGTCCTATCCAGCGCATAGACAACGACACTGGTGAGATCATGTGTCTGGTTGAAGTACCAGCTTCTTACAAAACTGTGAGCAAGCGTGTAGTGAAATCTCCTGCATCAACACGTACTGTTGAGATCCCGGCTGAGTATAAGTCTGTGAAAAGGCGTGTTGTAGCCACTGCCGCTACCACTCGAAAAGTCAGCATCCCTGCAAAGTACAAGAATATCTCTGTCACTGAGCAGACCACACCTGCATCACAGCGTGTGGTTGAAATTCCAGCCAGGTACAAAAATGTATCGCGTCAGGAGCTTGTTAGTACCGAGAAGGTTGAGTGGCGTGAAATTCTTTGTGACACCAACATGACGCATGGCAAGATCACTGAAATCCAACGCGCACTGAAATCAGCCGGCTACAATCCCGGCCCGATCGACGGCAATGTCGGCTCAGAGACAATGTCGGCTGTGAACGCTTTCCAGCGAGCTAAAGGACTGCCGGTAGACAAGTACCTGAACATAGCTACTGTTCGTGCCCTTGGCGTTAAATAACTGTAATCACTCTTAAGCAGTGTTAGATGTGAGCCCGCGTTTATTCAAACGCGGGCTTTTTAGTTTCGGCTTTTAGCTCCGATAACTTACTCCAGACAATCCGGAAGCAGAACCCACTGATCCTCTGGAAGAAACCGACACAAAGCACCGACGATACTGCGCCACTCAAAGTCGGTGGCGGTGGTACAAGTCTGTGGCTGATGTTGTTTTTGCTGGTCATTTCACGAAGATTGATAAAAAAATAACAGGCCTTGCTTTACATTTAACGTCATGACACTATAATAAATAATCCCTGACCCGGGAAATCAGGCAGGGAAATATATTGTTTGTTAAATTCAATCGGATACTGGTCATGCAAAACCTGCTTGTCAGACAAATACTTAAAACCACGCTTATCATGACTGCTACTGGCGCACTGCTCGCCTGTGGCGGGTCGTCCGGCAACACACCAACACCTGATCAATCCGATAGTCAACAAAGCGCTGTTAACACAAGTCCGGATAACCTGCCGAACAACCCGATAGACGATAACAACAATACTCAGAGTGGCGACACAGACAACCAGCTAACAGAAGTACTGCGCTTACCTGCAGGCGGGCATCTTAGTAACCCCGAGTTTCAATGGCCTGCAACTGAAAACGCTGACAGCTATCGTCTGGTCATAGAAGATCATCGCGGTGATCAGATCGCAGAACAATTCACAGCCCTGCAGGCCGGCTGCCTCGACACAACAGATGCCTGCAAGTTCACACCGTCTGTTCAGATCCATGACAGCATACTTGTCTGGCGCACCGAGGCATTTGATGCAACAGGTGTATGGATGGAGACAAGTGAAGACGTCAGTTTCAATACATTACGATCACTCTCTGCGCAGCCTTATACTTCACTTGACAATATCGGCGCACCACCTAATCCGGGGCACGGATTTCCCACCATTGAATATGATCAATTTATTGCACTCAACAACAACTGGAATGCTCCGGCCGCTAACAGTGATGACTGGCAGCAAACGGTTTCGGTTAACCGACTTCAAAACGGTAATGCTCAGGTTGTTTTTGAATACGATTGGCTTACACGAAGTGTTGTTGATGAGTTTCAGGTTAAATCCTACCCACAGGTTCTATACGGCAATAAGCTCGGTGCTCATGTTTCAGGTGAACCGGATGAAATCGGTTTACCCGCAACCGTAACTGAGCTCGATAAATTTAAAATCGAATACAGCTATCAGGAAATCGGTCAGGCCGAACGCAATGTGGCTTTTGAATCGTTCTTTCACACCAGCTGTGAGATCGCAGGTCCAAACTTCGAGGTCGACAATCGAGAGTTTGAAATGATGGTCTGGATTGCTAATCCGCAGATTAGAACACCTGGCTCAATCAGAGCGGAATCCGGTGTCATGATTGACAATCAACTCTGGGATGTCTGGATTAAACCGCAACAGGATGACGAATACATCGCTTTCACCGCTGTTAATGAAGTTACCTCCGGCACACTTAACTGGAATCGCTTTGTCGAGTGGACAAGCGACTGGACAGCAGCTAATGAACCTGTGTACGGTATCAAGGCACTTGATCAAAGCTGGTGTATGGCGGCCATCGAGTTTGGCGTAGAAACCTGGTGGGGTGCCGCACGTTTGCAGCTTGATAAATTAGAGATTACACGCCAATAAAAATTAGGTAGGCTTGCAGTTCAACCTGGCCCCGGCGTTGAGCCCTTGCAAGAGTTCGATTTCATTATTATTGGTGCAGGCTCTGCAGGCGCGGTACTCGCTAACCGGCTAAGCGCTAATGGCCGTCATCAGGTTCTGCTGTTGGAAGCAGGTGGCAGCGACCGCCGTTTGTTTGTGCAAATGCCAATTGGCTACGGCAAAACCTACTACGACGAACGAGTCAACTGGAAGTACCATACCGAGCCGGTACCCGCATTAAATAATAAACCGAGCTATTGGCCAAGAGGAAAAGTGCTTGGTGGCTCGAGTTCAATCAATGCGATGGTTTATGTACGAGGCCATCCTGAAGACTACAACGACTGGGCATTGACAGCACCTGGCTGGAGCTGGGACGACGTCGCACCGATTTTTAAACGCATGGAAGCATGGGATGGCGAGCAACATCCGAAGCGCGGCACAGAAGGCTTGCTCTCTGTGCACAGCACGCATAATGAAGTTCATCCGCTCTGCAACCACTTTATTGAAGCATCAAAACAACTGCAGATTCCTTTTAATGAGGACTACAACGCAGATGATATGGAAGGTGCTGCACTGTTCCAGATAACAACTCAAAACGGCTGGCGTGGCTCAACCGCCAGATGTTATCTGCGCCCCGCCCTAAGGAAAAAAAATCTGACACTACAGACCAATGCTCACGTTACCAGGCTGCTCAGCAACGGTAGTAAAATAGAACAGGTTGAATACACTCAACACGGCAAGACCATCACTGCTCGCGCCCGGGCTGAAGTCATCGTCTGCGCAGGTGCTGTCAATTCACCACAACTACTTGAGTTAAGCGGTATTGGCAACAGCCAATTACTGCAAGCACACGGCATCAAACCCGTACATCATTTACCGCACGTCGGTGAAAATCTGTCTGATCACCTTGGTGGTGATTTTGTTTGTAAATCACGCATACCGAGTCTTAATGAAGAACTACGACCCCTCAGCGGAAAATTAACTGCAGGCTTAAAATACCTGCTTAATCGTAGGGGGCCGCTCAGCTTAAGCGTTAACCAGGCTGGTGGTTTTGTACGCAGCCAAAAAGACAGTGACAGGCCGGATCTGCAATTATATTTCTCACCACTGAGTTATACCCGTGCACCTACAGGCACGAGACCGCTGGTCAATCCCGATCCTTTTCCTGGCTTTCTACTGGGCTTTAACCCTTGTAAACCAACCAGCATCGGCAGCACGCATATAAAGTCACAGCAGGCGTTTGCCGCGCCGTCAATTCAGCCCAACTACTTGTCAACTGAGTACGACAGACACATGATGCTCGAAGGCATGAAGCTGATGCGTCGCTATATGAGCACAGAAGTTATGCAACACCTGGTTGAAGAAGAAATCTATCCGGGGGAATCTGTCCAAACTGACGAGCAACTGGAGCAGTTTATCGCAGACAACGCATGGACTGTCTTTCATCCGTGTGGAACATGCAGAATGGGTACTGACAGTAAAACTTCAGTGGTTGATGCCCGGCTGAAAGTACACGGTGTCGCAGGACTACGCATAGCAGATGCTTCGGTGTTTCCGTCTATACCGACCGGCAACACTAACGCGCCAACAATTATGGTTGGCGAAAAAGCCGCTGAGCTTATTCTTGAAGATAATCAACAGTAATCAACGCATCGGTAAGTAGTAAATAACCAGCTGCAACCAAAAATGGCAATCATGGACGGTGCAATTTCCGTTGTTATTGATACACTGACAACTTCTGCCACAGGAGGATTTCATGGGCTGCCAATACTTCGATCCAACAGATAACGGCGCCAGCAACTTTACCGTTGCAATGCCAAAGCTGACTTTTGGCAGAGGCTCACTCGCCGAAGTTGGTGAGCGTGCAAGCGCACTGAATTTCAGGAAGATCGTGCTTTTTACAGATTCCATGCTTGAGACAGGCCCAATCGTCGAGACAGTATGTCAGTCCCTGAAAAAGCAGGACATTGAGTTCAGCATATTTTCGGATATTCGTATAGAACCCGATGATGACTGTGTGATGAATGCCGCTGCTATGCTCAAACAGGCAAATCCAGACGGTGTGGTTTCAGTCGGTGGCGGCAGTGTTATCGACACCGCCAAAGGAGCGTTGCTTGTAGCACAACACGGTGGACACATACGTGACTACTTCGCGGCCCCGATTGGCAGCGCTAAACCCGTACCGGGTCCGGTGCTGCCGCACATTGCCTGCGCTACTACGTCAGGTACTGGAAGTGAATGCACCTCAATTACTGTAATACGCATAAATGAATTGAACACCAAGTTTGTCGTCGCAAGTCCGCACCTGCTAGCGACACAGGCAATCGTCGATCCGCAATGCTGCGACAGCCTGCCGGCTAACGTCGTTGCTTCAACCGGTTTTGATCTGCTCTGTCACGCGCTTGAGTGTTATACCGCACGTGCCTACACCAGACATCCTGAAGTAGCGAATCCAAATGCCAGACAATTGATACAGGGCGCAAACCCGTTCAGTGATCTGGGTGCCCGCAAAGCACTGGAGATTGCGGGAGAGTACCTGGTTCGTGGTGTAGCAGACAGCACAGACAATGAAGCCAGAGATAATCTGATGTGGGGTGCTACTCTGGCAGGTATTGCGTTCGGAAACTCAGGCACCCACCTGCCGCATGCGATGTCTTACGGCGTTACCCATTTAATGCATGACATCACCACCGATGACTACGCAGTGTCATCGCCGTTTATTCCACACGGTATCAGTGTTGTTGTCAGTGCACCGGCTATATTTAAATACACAGCAGAAGCAACTCCTGAGCGACACCTTGAGGGCGCTGCGTTTTTAAATGCCGATGCAAAAGGTGCTACCAAAGATGAAGCAGGTGAAGTGCTGTCAAAACGTCTGATCGAACTAATGCGTGATACCCACATACCGAACGGGCTGACCGGCGTTGGCTTCGGTCAGTCACATGTAAAAGCGCTTGCAGAGTCTTCATTCAGACAACAACGGGCAATTGCCAATGCACCTCGTGATTCCAACCTGACCGATCTTGAGAACATGTACCAGGGTGCCCTTAGCTACTGGTAAAACCCACATTCAACCTGAATGTACAGGCTAATGAGTTAAACGCTGGCACTGCTTCTCTGTGATACCTGATCGTACCAACGGTGAAGATTTAGATGATCTGCCGGTGCTTCAAGTTTTATCCAGCGGGCAAATTCAATTGCGGTAAACGCCGTGATATCAGCAACGGTAAACTGATCACCTGCAATAAACTCGCGCTTATCAAGACGTGTATCCAGCCACTGCATGAATTGCGTTGCCCGGGTACGACCGCGCTCTACCAGCTCCGGAATCTGGGCATGCTCGTGCTGACCGGGCATTGCATTGTTTTTAAAAGATTTGGCGCGATTGCGAAAAGACTCACCCACGGCAAGAAAGCCTTCGTACTCAATGCGCAGGTCAAGATCGATAATCTGACCGCGCACCAAAGCATTGCGGCCCATCAATGCAGGCTCCGGATGTATATCTTCAAGGTATCGACAAATGGCGTGCGAGGAAGTCAGAACCGTACCGTCTTCAAGCTCCAAAGCCGGCACAGTACGATAGGGATTTATTTTCGCAAATGCCTCAGTGTGCTGTTCCCGGTTGGCAAGATCTACTTCTACAACCGGAATATCGAGCTTTTTTTCAGCAATGAACATTCTCACCCGTCGCGGGCTGGGTGCCGGGGCGCAATCGTAGAATTTCACAGGCTTATCTCCGGTGGTCCTTTGAATCGATAAAAACAAATGTAAAAGTAAACAGGCGGTAACGTGCAAGTCAACCAATCACCGTGCATTCAGCGTCTGTCTGACTACTATTGTATAATGCAATAAGCATCAAGCTACTACTAGCCGGGTTTCCAACCGGCCTGATCGGAAATTTTCTTTCAGGCAATACAAAGAACCCGCCACTCATTCAGCTGTCTCAACGCTGTTCCTTCCACTATCATCAGGATTTTCATGAAAAAGCTTTTACTGGCAACATTAATCACTGCCGCGTGCAGCGTCGCTCATGCTGAGGTCGACCTCGACAATGAGCAGGATAACCTGAGCTATAGCCTCGGTATCTTACTCGGCGAACGTTTCACAAAGCGTTTCGGCGATCTCAACTACGACGCACTGATAGAGGGACTGAGTCAGGCACACGAAGGCAAGGAAACCCAAATATCTTCTGAGGAAGCGCAAAACAACCTGCAAACCTACGAGCAGGCAGCTGCTGAGGCATCACAGGCGTCAGCCGCAGAAGAAGGCAAAAAATACCTCGAAGAAAATCAGGCAAAAGAAGGCGTACAGGTCACTGAATCAGGCTTACAGTATGAGGTTATCAGCGAAGGTGACGGTCCCAAGCCCGCCGCTAGTGATACCGTGCGCGTACATTACGTTGGCACCCTGCTCGATGGTACTGAGTTTGACAGCTCGGTCGCTCGTGGTCAGCCGGCTGAGTTCCCGCTAAATGGCGTCATTCCCGGCTGGACCGAAGGCTTGCAGCTCATGAACACGGGCAGTAAATACCGTTTTGTGATTCCTTCAGAACTCGCATACGGTAACCGAGGCGCCGGCCAGTTAATCGGTCCGGGTGCAACACTGATATTCGAAGTCGAACTGCTGGAAATTAAATAAGCTGGTGCATTAGAGCAGCGGCAAACTGATTGCTGCTGCTCTGATTTGCGATAACAAAGGTAGTCGCAATTCAGGAACCCAGCCAATACCTTTCGCGATGTTTCATCTGTATTATCTTTTACAACGGTCAACCCCGGCCTATAGCTGAAGACTCAGATGACAGAACCCAAACGAAGACCTCGTCGTGGCGCACGCGCAGCCAAAAAAGCAGAACGTGCTGCACCATTGGCATTTGAAGAGCGCGCAGTTAACCCAGGTATGTCCGGCGGGCGCTTTGCACCACTAAACGACACTGATGTCGGCAAGATCAATGATGCGATCATGGATGTGCTCGAAAATATCGGGCTCTCACAGGCTATTCCGAGCTGCGTAGACGCGGTAAAAAAAGTCGGTGGTATTTATAAAGACGAACGACTGCACTTTCCGCGTTCACTGGTTGAAGACACTATAGCCAACTGTGCACGCGACTTTACTCTGTGCGCTCAGTCACCCGAACACGATATCCAGGTCAGCGATTCGAAGATGTACTTTGGTACGGCGGGAGCTGCAGTACATATTGTTGATGTTGAAAACCGCCAGTATCGGGATTCAACCCTTAAAGATCTGTACGACATTGCCCGTATCGTAGATCAGTCCGACCACATTCATTTTTTCCAGCGTTCGATTGTCGCAAGGGACATGATTGAGCCGGCAGAGCTTGATCTGAATACCATGTACGCGTCGGTTGCAGGAACATCAAAACATGTCGGCACCAGTTGGGTACTGCCGGAGCATGTCGATGAGTCACTGAAGATGCTGCATCAGATTGCAGGTTCTGAAGCGGCATGGCGTGAACGACCGTTTGTGTCGATGTCGTGTTGCTTTGTGGTACCGCCGCTTCGGTTCGCCGAAGATGCCTGTGCCTGCCTTGAATCTGCTGTCTATGGGGGTATGCCGGTATTGTTGTTATCAGCAGGTCAGGCCGGTGCTACCAGCCCTGCGGCGGTTGCAGGTTCAGTGGTACAGGCTGTTGCAGAAGTACTGGCAGGCCTGGTCTATGTGAATGCATTAAAACCCGGGCATCCGGCCATATTCGGTACCTGGCCATTTGTATCAGACTTACGTACAGGAGCCATGAGTGGCGGCAGTGGTGAGCAGGCAATCCTGATGGCTGCCTGTGGCCAGATGGGACGCTATTACAACCTGCCAACAGGTGTTGCCGCTGGTATGGCTGACGCAAAACTACCGGACGCACAGTCAGGCTACGAAAAAGGTTATACCGTAACGCTTGCAGCACACTCCGGTGCTAATTTAATTTACGAATCGGCCGGCATGCACGCCAGTCTGCTGGGTGCCTGTCTTGAAAGCTACATCATAGATAACGATATGCTCGGCGCCATCAACCGTACAGTGAAAGGCATTGAAGTTAACGATGAAACCTTGTCAATAGATACCATGCGAGATGTATGTATAGACGGCCCACTGCATTACCTTGGACATCAGCAGACGATGGAACTGATGCAAAAAGAATATCTCTACCCCGAGATTGGTGACCGTAACAGTCCCAAGGAATGGCTTGAAAAGGATCGCCCGGTTCTATTGACAGAGGCAAAGAAGCGTGTCGATCAGGTACTCAATGGACACTTTCCCGATCACATCAGTGAAGAGACTGACAAAGCGTTACGCGAGCAGTTTGCGATTAAGTTGCCCAGAGAACTTATGAAAAAGAAGAACTAATGAAAAAGAAGTGATGGATATCATCAACCGTGCAGGCAGTTACACACTATTGCACGCATAAAAAAAGGCAGCGATTAAGCTGCCTTTTTTGCGTCGGTGTTCGGTTGGTTTTGCTAGCCTGCATTATTCATGAGGATTCGGCGTCCAGAGTCATTATCGCTAAACAGGTCGCCTGATCGCCCGAGAAGCGTGGCCTGCCACGCGACGAGGGGGATCGGGTGAGATGTGACGCGATAATGGCTTCTGGTGTCGAATAGACAATGTGTAGGATAGAAAACATTGCCAAAATACTACCAAACTCTATGTTTAAAGGCAGAATCTAAAATTAGTCGGTCGCCTTGTGAATAATGCAGGCTAACCGTTTGCGACTTTGGCTTGCATGGCGCCACCCAGATCAAGACTGAGCAGATATTCTCTGAACTCGTCACTGAGTTCGTCATGAGCCAGGGCAAACTCAACCTGAGCCTGAAGGTAGCCGAGTTTGCTACCGCAATCAAAACGCTTGCCTTCGAAGCTGTAGGCGAGGACACGATGATTGTCGAGCAAGCGTGCGATCGCATCAGTTAACTGATACTCACCACCGGCGCCGCGCTTCTGGGTTTCAAGCAGATCAAAAATTTTACCCGGCAGAATGTACCGACCCACTACCGCCAGATTGGAAGGTGCATCTGCCTGTGACGGTTTTTCGACCATTCCGTTGACATCATAGGTACGATCGCCGGAAGGTTTGGCGTCAACAATGCCGTACTGATGGACGTCTTCCATTGGCACTTCCTGTACTCCCAGTACCGGACACTTGTGGTACTCGAATACATCAACCATCTGGTTCAGGACCGGTTTCTGGCCACAGGTGAGTAAATCGTCCGCGAGCAAAACTGCAAACGGCTCGTCACCGACAACCGGCTTGGCGCAAAGCACCGCATGACCAAGACCCAGTGCTTCGGACTGACGGATGAAGACGCAATCAACTTCCGGTGGAAGAATCTCGCGCACAACTTTCAGCATTTTTTCTTTGTTGCGCTCTTCGAGTTCACGCTCAAGCTCGTAGGCCGTATCAAAATGATCTTCAATCGAGCGTTTGTTCCGACCAGTTACAAAAATGAGTGTTTCTATGCCTGCAGCGACGGCTTCTTCGGCGGCATACTGTATCAGGGGTTTATCAACTACCGGCAGCATTTCCTTGGGATTGGCTTTGGTGGCCGGCAGAAATCTTGTGCCCATACCTGCCACTGGAAACACAGCTTTTTTGATTGATTTCATATTTCTCGTCTTCTAAGTAAAGCTACAAACCGCAGCCAGGATCCGTTTGCCGGGAATCAAAGCGCTGTTTTGAATAGAACCTGTTGTACTGAAACACATAGTTCGTGCCACAACACTGTTACACACTGCAAGCTGCCAGCTTTATGCTGGGTTTTGGCTACCTTACAACACCATTCCCGGGCTGGTAAGCCTGTCACAGGTAGGTTTTTCATTTAACCACAAATCTTTGCAGACAATATCAACTGGTGGATAAATCATTGATAATTTTTCGCACATTCAGTTTACTGCCAGCGTCGATCCAGTGCCGTTGACCTCGGATGCCACAGAGACATTCGTATGGCACCGTGCCGGCAAGAGCAGCAATTTCATCGACTGGCAGCTGACTGTGCCCCCACAGTGTCACCGGATAGTCAATCGGTGGCGACACCATCAGGGAGGAAATATCGACAATCAGTGAATCCATGGATATTTGTCCAACAATCGGACAACGCTGATTACCCAGCATGACGTCAACCCCGTCCGCTACAGATCTCGGGTAACCATCGCCATAGCCCGCACCGATCACAGCGACTTTCATATTCTCGGAACATTGAAAGTGGCCGCCATAACCAATCCGCTGACCTCGTTTCAGCTCGCGTATGGCGATCACCGGTGCTGTCGCCCGCATGGCAGGCTGCAAGCCGAGAGATGCTGCTGTGGTGCCATCCAGCGGACTGGCTCCGTACAACATCAGCCCGGGACGCACCCAGTCAAACTGCATATCATGACGGCTGATCAGTGCCGCAGAGTTAGCCAATGACCGATCGACTTTATCAGGCCAATTGATGGCGCAGAACTCACGCAACTGCCTGTCATTAGCCAGATCCCGAGGATTATCCGCATTGGCAAGATGCGACATGATACCAACAACATTCACCGATGCTGCAATCATCCGTCGATGCACCGATCTGGCTTTTTCAACCTGCAGACCGAGCCGACCCATACCGGTATCGAATTTGATCCAGCATGACAGGTTGTTAAACGAATCACTGGTGAGGATGTCAAGCTGATATCGATCATGGACTACCGGCCAGATATCCAGCGACATGCACTCAAACGCCTGACTGCGGTTTCGAAAACCCTGCAGCACCATGATGGGTTTGGATACTCCACTGCGCCTTAGGGCAACACCCTCCTGCATGGTCGCAACAGCGAATGCATCTGCACCAGCCAACGCCGGTAGCACGCTCAGCATGCCATGGCCATAAGCGTCAGCTTTGATGGTTGCTATGATTTTGCTGTTTGGCGCTAACTTCTTTGCACAGTTGAGATTGTGACGGATAGATGCCAGATCTATCCGCAAATTGACATTGCGATAAGGACGATCGCTACTCGTCAAGGTCGGCAACCCCGTAGTGTTCGTCAGAGATATAATTGTCGAAACGTGTCCACTGACCACTAAAGGTCAATCGTATCTTGCCGGTTGGCCCGTTTCGTTGCTTGCGAATAAGAATCTCTGCGGTCCCCTTGTCTGGTGAATCCGGGTTGTAGACTTCATCCCGATAGACAAACGCTATCACATCTGCGTCCTGCTCAATTGCGCCTGATTCACGTAAATCGGACATAATCGGGCGTCTGTCCGGCCGCGTTTCGAGACTACGATTCAACTGCGACAAAGCGATGACCGGCACAGACAACTCTTTTGCCAGCGCTTTCAGTGAGCGCGATATTTCGGATATTTCAGTGGCACGGTTTTCTGTTTTGTTACCGGTTTGCATGAGCTGCAGGTAATCGATCACAACCAGACCCAGTCCTTTTTGTTCACGAGCCAGTCGTCTGCATCGTGCACGCACTTCAGTCGGTGACATAGCAGGAGTCTCATCAATGTAGATCCTGCTGTGCTGATGCAACAGATTGGTTGCCGATGTTATGCGCGCCCAGTCGGCATCATTCAGGTTACCGTTACGCACTTTGTTCAGCTCAATCTTGCTTAAGGAGGCAATCATTCTCATGCATAGCTGCTCACCCGGCATCTCCATGCTGAACATTGCCACCGGCAACTTTTGCGAGAGTGCTACGCTTTCAACTATATTCATGGCAAATGAAGTCTTGCCCATTGATGGACGACCGGCAATGATAATTAAATCGGAGCGCTGAAAACCGGAAGTCAAATCATCGAGATCTTTGTAGCCGGTGGATACACCGGTCAGGGCCGACGGATTCTGACCAAGAATCTCGAGCTTCTCTTTAGTCTCCATCATAATGTCGCCCACCGCAGTCAAACCGCTGCCGGTTCGATTGGTTTGATCAGCAATGGCGAACATTCTTGATTCGGCTGTATCGAGAATCGAGGCAACATCACGTCCCTCCGGTCGATAGGCAAGATCCGCCACACTGTTGCATGTCGAGATCAGTTGTCTGAGAACAGAGCGCTGTCGAACAATTTCAGCATAGGCGACAACGTTAGTGGCACTGGGAGTCTGCTCAACCAGTTCGATCAGATACGGTAAGCCGTTGGTGTCAGGCAAATCGCCCACATTCTCAAGGTATTCAGAAACAGTAACCGCATCACGCGGTGAGTTACGCTCTACCAGTTGCCTGATAGCAGAAAAAATCAAACTGTGATCGTTGCGATAAAAATCCTGATCCGTAACAAGGTCTGCTATTTTGTCCCAGGCATCCTGACTGAGCATCAGTGCACCCAGCACAGAACGCTCAGCCTCAAGTGAATGCGGCGGGAGCCTTATTGCGTTCGAATCAAAAGGGGCAGGTGATTCCAATGAGTTACCGGACTAGTGAGCGGCCGATCATCTTAACGCTGCGAATGATCTTACGGCAACTACTTTGCCGATAACCTTTAAAGCAACATCTGCTAAATGTTATAGCACGCTACCCAACCGGTTCAATTGCGTTACAGCCGGTTGGGAATAAACAGCTCGTACTATTCTTCTTCACCTTCAACAATAACTGTAACAGACACGTCAATTTCGGCATGGATATGAACCATGATCTGATGCTCTCCGGTGGTACGCAACGGGCCATCTGGCAGGCGAAGCTCACGCTTCTCTACCGGTATGTACTTGGCTGTCAGTGCATCAGCTATTTCATCCCCACCGACAGAACCGAAGAGTTTACCCTCGTTGCCGGATCGGGCCAGTACCGTGACCGAGGCATCTTCCAGTGATGCTGCACGCTGTTTGGCAGCAGTCAGTGCTTCGGCCTGCTGAGCTTCGTACTCGGCACGCCGCTGTTCAAAATCGGCAATGTTGTCTTTGGTGGCGAGTTGCGCCTTTCCACTGGGAAGCAGAAAGTTACGCGCAAAACCCGGTCGAACTTCTACCAGATCACCCAAACTACCAACGTTTCCAATACTTTCTAAAAGTATGACTTGCATTTGCTTTACCTGTGTCTTTAAGCGCTTATTGCAAACGCTTGTTAATCACGTTTTTGTACATTCACCCTGGATCTGAAATCCACCCAGGTATCAACCAGACCGAGCATCCCGAAAACTTTTATCGATGTCGGTAACAGCAAAAAAACATAGAGGCTCACCAGTAACAGCGGGTGTACCCTCAGTTGCGTTGCCAATGCATGCAGAACCGCGAGGCCCTGAAGCGTAAATACGACCAATACAACAATAGCCAGATTTTTTAACAACTCAACGTCAAGAAAAACCGACGCCGCTACAATCAAAAGCCCGATAGCTCCTGCCGCGCGCCCGAATCTCAAGCCGTGAAACTCTTCCTGCAACCCTCCCGGGTTAAACATTCGCGCCTGCCAGGCTCTGGCAAGCAATAAACTCAACACCGCCACAACAAACTGTGTTGCCGCGCTAAAGCCTGTCATCCAGGTGCCCGCGGTAGCGAGCCACTCCTCTACCCTGGTGTTGTTATCCGCACCACCAGCTGCCACCTCAGTCTGGCTTCTAACGTGCTCAACCATGCCCTGCCACGACTGCGAGGGATCATCAAGCACCATATAGGCAATTGTTACCCCGGCCAGTGCCAACACAGCTCCCGCAAGCAGCGCCAGATTCAGACTCACTGTTCGTCGCAGCAGGTAAGCCATTAGCACCACCGGAGCCCAGAACGATGCCATCAACGCTGCCGGAATTACCGGACTGCCTGAAAAACTCGCGACGACAGTACCGGCTATCAATGCGATAGCAACGCATATCAGACCTTTTTGCGGACCCAGTCTGAGCCAGACCAGCGCTATCAATGCATTGCTCACCACCACCAACGGCGGGAACACCAGAGACAACAATAGCGTACTGAACGACAGCAGCGCTCCCTGCGCCGGCCCGCGCACTGCATACCCTGCAAGCGCCTGCCACATAATCAGTTACAACGAGTTGCCGGGACTTCTAGTGCTGATCGCTGTAAGGCAACAATGAAAGATATCTTGCACGCTTGACTGCAGTTGACAGTTGACGCTGGTACTTTGCACTGGTGCCAGTAATACGACTGGGTACAATTTTACCGGTTTCCGTGACGTAGGCTTTCAGCAACTCAAGGTCTTTGTAATCGATGTGTGCGATATTCTCAGCGGTAAACCGGCAATATTTCTTTCTTCGGAAAAAACGAGCCATTAGGATTCTTCTCCTGCAATAGATTCATCGGCTGCCACATCGACCTCGGCCGCTGCCGGCACGTCTGTCGACTCCGGAACGTCATCTCGGTCACCACGATTTTCGCGCGGACGACGAGTCTCTTCCTCTTCCTTTTTCAGCAGTGGAGATTCACCGGTGACAGCGGCATTTCGTTTGATAACCAGGTGTCTTATCACCGCATCGTTAAAACGGAAAGCACTGGTGAGTTCTTCCAAAGCTGCGTGCTCACACTCTATGTTGGTGAGGATGTAGTGTGCTTTGTAGACTTTGTTGATTGGATAGGCCAGTTGCCTGCGACCCCAATCCTCGACTCGGTGTACGGTACCACCGCTGTTTTCAATAATGCTGCGGTATCTTTCAACCATAGCAGGTACTTGCTCGCTCTGATCCGGGTGGACCAGAAACACAATCTCGTAGTGACGCATTGTCGCTCCTGTGGAATTTGCCCGCAGCGGTATTGCTACTGGACAAGGAGACCCCGTGAAATACGGCGGGGAACCAGCAAGTATATCAGAAGACCGGCATCAGGCAAATCTGAGGCAATTTAAATTCAGCCTTGCCAGCGTATCAGCGAACTCAGTGTGCTACTTGCGCGGATGTGGGTTGCGGCAACAAGCTACGAGTCCGCTTTGACCCTTTGTCTGACTACCTCAAACAGACAGATGCCCGTTGCCACTGAGACATTCAGGCTGCTGACGGTTCCGGCCATGGGAATAGAAATCAGACCATCACACGCCTCTTTTGTCAGGCGCCGCAGTCCTTTACCCTCTGCACCGACGATCAGACCAACCGCTCCGCTGTAGTCAACTGCAGTGTAGGCCGACTCCGCCGCATCGCTGGCGCCGTACAACCAGATCCCAATAGACTTCAGCTCGGAAAGCGTGCGGGCGAGGTTGGATACCGGACAAAAAGCTATGGTCTCGGCAGCGCCGCAGGCCACCTTGCGCACCACCGGCGTCAAACCGACACTACCGTTTTTAGGCACGATGACAGCATCGACACCGGCAGCATCTGCAGAGCGCAGTATCGCACCCAGGTTATGCGGATCGGTAACCTCGTCTACGATCAGTAAGAAGGGCTTGTCAGCAGACATCACCAGTTTCAGTAACTCAGGCTCAGAGAGCACCTCACGCGCGCGACAAACAGCAATCACACCCTGATGACGTTCCTCGCCCACCAGCTTTTGCAGTTCACTCTGCCCTGCTCGCTCTACTTTGATATTTTGTCTGGCAGCCAGTTCTTCTATTTCAGCCAGCCGTTTGTCTGAGCGTACATCTGACAATAACAATCGCTGTACTGACTTCGGGTTATTGGAAAGCACTGACTTGACAGCATGCAAGCCAAATACAGGGTTGCTACTCATCAGCGCCTTCTTCTACCAGGTTTTTTTTTGCCGACATTTTTCTGTTTCGAAGAACTACCACGTTTTTTCCTGCCACGTTTATTTGATCCCGGTTTCTCTCGCTTCTGCCTGCCGGCTTTCGGCCCGCGTGAACCGATTCTGGATTTGTCTATCTGAAAATCTATTTTTCTTTCATCAAGATTTACCGATGCAACGATGACACTGATCACTTGCCCGAGACTATAAGACAAACCACCTTTACGACCCAGCAGTTGATGATTAGCAGAATCAAAGTCGTAGTAATCCTGCGGTAGTGAGGTGATATGCACAAGGCCCTCAACATGAATGCCTGACAACTCTATAAATAAACCGAACGAAGTCACACCAGTGACCACACCATCATACGTACCCCCTATATGATCCTGCATAAACTCACACTTTAGCCAGGCAACTACATCACGACTGGCCTCCTCTGCACGACGCTCGGTGGTAGAACAGTGGTCACCGATTTCCGCCATATGAGCAGGGCTGTATTCAAAACTGCTTTTATCGTTGTGCACCAGCATATGTCTGATTGCACGATGTACCATCAGATCAGGATAACGTCTTATCGGTGAAGTAAAGTGTGCGTATTCTTCCAGCGCGAGTCCGAAGTGTCCGGCATTGCGGGTACTGTAAACCGCCTGGTTCATCGATCGCAGCATGACAGTTTGAATTACCAGCTTGTCCGGTCTGCCTTCTGCACTCGCAAGGGTGCGGGCATAGTCAATCGCACCCGGATTTTCGCCACCTTCAAGCTGTAAGCCACGCAGTGCGAGAAATTTTCTCAACTCAGCCAGTTTGTCCAGGCCGGGCCCTTCGTGACTTCTATAAAGACCGGGTATCTTGCGCTTGCCTAGGTACCTTGCAGCACTGATGTTTGCCGCGATCATACATTCTTCAATAAGCATGTGCGCTTCATTGCGTTGCACCGGACGTATCTGATCTATTTTTTTCTGACTATTGAAAATGATTTGTGTTTCATTGCTTTCAAACTCAATCGCACCACGCTCACTGCGAGCATCACGCATAACACCATAAAGTTCGTATAACACCTCTAAGTGTTGACCAAGCACACCGATCTTTTTTACTGCAGCCTGTTGTTCTTTTGTTTGCGCAACCCCCGAGCCGCTGTCTCTAGCGGCAACCAGATAATGGTGCACTTGCGAGTAGGTCAGGCGTGCATGCGAACGCATGGTGGCCGGATAGAATCTTGAGCGCTTAATCTGGCCTTCAAGATCAATTGACATATCACAGACCATGCAAAGCCGATCTACCTCCGGATTAAGGGAACACAATCCATTAGACAAGCTTTCAGGTAGCATTGGCACAACACGCTGCGGAAAATACACTGATGTACCGCGCCTGAACGCTTCCCGGTCAAGCGCTGAATCAGGCGTTACATAGTGAGAAACATCGGCGATCGCCACAACCAGACGAAATCCATTGTCCTTTGTTTCTGCGTACACAGCATCATCAAAATCACGCGCATCTTCACCGTCGATAGTCACCAGCGGCATAGAACGGATATCGCGCCGCTGTTGCACTGCATCGGGGTTAACCTCGGCGCCGAAAGCTCCACTTTCAGCCATCACCTCATCAGGCCACTGATCCGGAATATCACGCGAACGAATGGCTATATCTATTTCCATACCGGGTGACAGATGTTCACCCAGCACTTCGATCACTGACGCAATTGCAGGACGACTATTGGTAGGTTGCTCAACAATCTCTGCAAGCACAATCTGACCGTCTTTAGCACTGGCCGTGTCGTTTATAACGATCTCTCTTGAGAGTCGTTTGTTGTCCGGTTTCAGAACCGCCACTCCACGACTGACCTGCAATCGACCGACCAGGGTTTTAACTGCGCGCTCAAGCACTTCAATCACGGCACCTTCTGCACGGCCTTTGCGATCAACACCGGTGACTTGCACGACGACACGATCACCATCCATTACCGATCGCATCTGGTGAGCTGCAAGATAAATATCTTCTCCACCGGTTTCATTAATCAAAAATCCGAAACCGTCAGGATGTGCTGAAACACGTCCACGAATCAAACTGGCCTCGTCAACCGCTAAAAAACCACCACGGCGGTTACGCACAATTTGCCCATCGCGCACCATCGCGCCCAGACGTCGCCCCAGCGCTTCGAATTTTTCATCCTGCTCATGCATTTGCAGCACCGCAGCAAGCTGTCTGTGGTTCAGTGGCTTACCGGCATTCACCAGCTCATCGATTAACTGTTCACGGCTCGCTACCTCAAACGCGTACTTGCGTGGTGGTCTGTTGCTCTTCTCCCGCTTTGCTTGATGTTTGCCAACCGGTGCGGATGCGGTGGCAACGCCTGCAGTGTTCTTACGTTTTATCAGCTTCTTTTTAGCGAGTTTTTTCTTTGCTGTCTTTTTTCTGCGCTGAGCAGTTTTTTCTGTAGCCGGGGCTGTCGGAGAAATTTTCTTTTTTCGCGCCACTTTCTTGCGGCTTGTCTTTTTCTTTGCAGTAGATGATGTCTTTTGTGCAGGTGCGACCAACGCCGGACGGCCGGTTTTTTTTCGGGTCGTTTTTTTCTTTTTAACTGATTTGGCTTTTTTTCTCAGAGCCATATGTCTTCTCTTAAATTCGGTTTTGTCGCGCTTGTATTAATTTTTGCGATTCGCAAAATGGTAGGACAAGCAGTTTTCGCCTGCGACCAGTGGGGGAAAAATTGGCTGTTTATAAGGAACCTGATTAACGTAACCCCGGAGCGGTACGTAATACAGTTGTGATCTGGCCATAATCCAACAAGCGCTGGCCGGGAATGGGTCCCGATTGACAAACCATTCTGGAAGGGGTTTGTAATCCGTGTAATGAAAAACGGGTCAGTAACCAAGCGCCTGGTGCCGAGAAGAGGACTTGAACCTCCACGGGGTTACCCCCACTAGCACCTGAAGCTAGCGCGTCTACCAATTCCGCCACCTCGGCAAGGTGATGCAGTTGAAGCCGCTAGACTATAGAAGCCTGTCCCATTGAAGTCAATCGTAAGCCGCTAATGTCTGCGCTCAAGCCCGGACTATTTATGAAATGGCGAGCATATCGCACAGAGATTTGTTTCCACAGTGAATTTTCTTCTTGCGTCGAATACTTATTGATATTTGCAAAAGAAAAAATTTGCTCGGGGCGCGTAGCTGTGGAAGCAAAGATCAAGCGAGAGGCCGTCGATTTCGTGAATAGTCCGGGCTAATTATAGGGATTCTCCAATATGATCGTCTGAACACGATCAGGGCCGGTAGACACAATATGTACCGGTGTAGCCGTCAACTCAGCAAGGCGATTGACGTATTTTTTGGCATTTTCAGGCAGTTGATCCCAGTCGGTAACACCTTCAGTATTATCGCTCCAGCCTTGCATTACTTCATATACGGGTACACAACGGGAGAATTGCTCAGCGCCGGTTGGCAGATAACTGATCTGCTCACCGTCGAGTTCATAGGCTGTGCAGATGCTGATTTCTTCAAGACCATCCAGTACGTCCAGCTTGGTAATACACAATCCGCTGACACTACTCAGAGCGCAGGCACGCTTTACAGCTACCGCATCAAACCAGCCACAGCGGCGCTTGCGACCAGTGGTTGCACCAAATTCATGCCCGCGTTCACCCATGTGCTGGCCTGCCGCATCTTCGAGTTCTGTCGGAAAAGGACCCGAGCCGACCCGCGTGGTATAGGCTTTAGTGATACCAAGTACATATTCGATGCAACGCGGACCAATGCCACAACCGGTCGCTGCAGCTCCCGCTGTCGTATTGGAAGAAGTCACGAACGGGTATGTACCATGATCCACATCAAGTAGTGTTCCCTGCGCCCCCTCAAGCATCAACCTGGCACCGTTATCTTGCGCCCTGGCAAGAGTTTCCGCACAATCGATCACCATTGGGTTCAACTGTTCTGCATACCGCAAAAGCTCTTTGTATGTTTGTTCAACATCAATCGTTTCACTACCATAAAATTCTTTAAGCAGATGATTATGAAACTTGAGAGCATAGGTAAGTTTGCGATGTAAAACCTCAGGCTGCAGCAGATCCGCGACTCTGATTGCACGTCTGGCTGCCTTATCTTCATAGGCCGGACCAATACCGCGGCCAGTAGTACCGATGGCGTCTTTGTTCAGCGCTCGTTCACGTGCCTGATCAACTGCAATGTGATATGGCAGGATCAGTACAGATGCATCACTGATTTTGATTCTCTGCCGTGCATTCACTCCGGCAGCCTCAAGAGATTCTATCTCTTTGAATAAAGCGTCGAGCGACAAAACGACACCGTTGCCAATGACACATTGAACGTTATCGTGCATAACACCCGAGGGTATAAGGTGCAGAACCGTCTTCTTGCCGTCAATGACCAGCGTATGCCCTGCGTTGTGACCACCCTGGAATCGCACCACATGAGTTGCGTGTTCTGTTAGTAAGTCGACAATTTTGCCTTTACCTTCATCACCCCATTGTGTGCCAAGAACAACTACGTTGTTCGCCATTCAAAGAATCTCCACAAACCAGGCGCCATCTTTGTTGCGTATGGCACGATCACAAACCGACTGGTTTAATCCAGCCAGATCCAACACGACTACCTCGCCATCAGCGCGAAGCTTTTCCACTGTTTTATTTAACTCTACGCAATCATCATCAGGGCAGAGAATCGCTCCTTGCCTGGTTGGTGAAATGCCGAGCCTTTCAGCGATGCGATCATACCCTATTAGTCGCATCAGAAGTTTAAGGTCAGTACTGTATCCTGTCGCAGCACGGGCACGACCAAAGCTCTCACCAATCCCGTCGTAACGACCACCGCGGGCAATCTCACTGCCGGAACCCGGCGTATAGGCGGCAAACACAACGCCTGTGTGATATTGATATCCACGCACCTCGGCGAGATCAACATGGACGTTAACGCCCGGCAGTAAATAGCGCAGAGAGTCACTGATTTGCTGCAATTCTTCAAATGCTTCCAACATGCCACCATTGGCCACTGGTGCGAGCGCTGTGGCAGCATCAGTCAGAATTGAACTGTCACCATTCAGGCCGCAGAGTTTCGCAAGCGACAGCTGTACTTCTGCAGACAACCCGAGACTTGTGGTAAATGCTTCAATATCCGGCACCGCCTTTCTTTGCAGCAGGGAGAACAGCTCGGATTGATCGTGATCATTCAGCCCTGTCTCTTCACAGACGCTCCTGAAAATACCCGCATGACCCAAATCAAGATGTAGTTCTTCAATACCGGCGCGCTGCAACACAGAGACCATCAGGCGGATTACTTCGACATCACTTTGCGGCCCTGCGTGACCAAAAATTTCTGCTCCAACCTGCAGCGGTACACGGTTTTTTTCGATACCGTCTGTGCGCGCCCTGACTACAGTGCCCAGATAGAACAATTTCGCAACATCGGCATCGGCCAACTGATGCGCATCTATTCTTGCAACCTGCGGCGTCATATCTGCACGAACGCCCATGGTCTTGCCACTTAAGGGGTCTGTGATCTTAAAGGTCTGTCGTTCGAAATCCCGACCTGTGCCTGACAGCAAAGAATCAAGGAATTCTACAAAAGGTGGTTCGACCGGTTGATAGCCCCATGCAATGTGCAGATCATAGACGGCGCGTCTCAACGCTTCTAACGCCAGCGCCTGGTGCGACAATAATTCATCCATGCCGTCAGGCAGACGCCACGGCGCCCGCGCTTTTTCAGGGCACATCAATGCACCAGTTGAAGTATTACAGCACCGGCAATCATCAAACCAAGGCCGGTGTAGCGGATAGCCCGATCGGGCATGGATCCGAGTTGCATCACAGCCCGACGATAAGCTGCCGGATTGATGGCAGGAAAAATCCCCTCAATGACGATAGCCAGCGCTATCGCCGTGAGTACTTCAGTCACGTTTACTGACCCTCAGTGCCGTTAAAGTACTTGAAGAACTGTGAATCCGGCTTTATAAGAAGTACGTCATTCGAGCCGGTAAAGGTAGTCTTGTAAGCATTTAAACTACGATACAAACCGTAGAAGTCAGGATCTTTGCCATAGGCTTTCGCATAGGTCTCAGCGGCTTCAGCGTCGGCTCTACCACGCACTTGTTGTGACTCGTTGTAGGCTTCGGCAAGCAGAATTGAACGTTGTCGATCCGCATCAGCTTTAATGCCGGCCGCAGTCTCCTGTCCCTTACTTCGAAAATCACGAGCTACCTTTTCACGCTCTTGTTCCATTCTACTGAAAACAGACTCGCGCACTTCACCTGGTAGTTCTACTTTCTTGATTCGAACATCAAGCACTTTAACGCCCAGACTTTCACTCGCCTGTTTATCTACTGCAGCAGCAGCTTCAGCCATAATAGCCAGTCGTTCGCCATAGATCACATCAGTGATGGTTCGCTTACCGATAGCATCCTTAATGCCCTTACTCAGAAACGACGACATGATGTCTTCTGTACGACGCAGGTTACCGCCGGTTGCCTTGAAGTACTCTGTCGGGTCTTCAATCCGCCACTTGATGAAAGAGTCGACCACCACTCTTTTCTTCTCACTGGTAAGCAGTTCTTCAGCCTGTGAATCAATATTGAGGATGCGCGCATCAAATCGGTGAATAGTATTCGCAAAGGGCCACTTAAAATGTAATCCCGGGCCATATTCCTCGTCTTCGATTTCACCCAGAAACAGTTTAATAGCCCGCTGCGTTTCATTAACAACAAAGAACGGTGCCACTGTGCTATTGACTGAAAACAACAGTAACAATGCAGCAGCGACAATTAATATCACCTTAGTCATCAGTTTGCTCCTCGTGATCTGGTGCGGTTACTGTTGTTGGTACGAGATGATTGCTGGGTCTGTTGTGGAGCAACAAGCTCGGTTGGTCTTGGAAATGTTTGTTCTGACGCACGACTACCTGAGCCTCTGTTCATAAGCTGGTCGATAGGCAGATACATCACGTTGTTACCATCTTCACCAGTGCCGACCATCACTTTACTACTTTTGGACAATACGGATTCCATTGATTCAATATACAAACGTTCCTTGGTGATTTCAGGTGCCTTGGCATATTCTGTCAAAAGCGATTCAAATCTTGCAGCTTCACCTTTTGCGGCGTTAACGACTTCTGCATGATAAGCAAGTGCCTGTTCTGTTATTACCACAGCCTCACCACGAGCTTTTGGCAGCACACCGTTTCTGTAGGCTTCCGCCTCGTTGATAAAACGCTGCTGATCCTCACGCGCTTTGACAACATCATCAAAAGCTTCTTTGACGGCTTCCGGTGCTTCTGCACGTTTGAGGTTAAACGCGGTTACTCTGATGCCGCTTTTGTATCCATCAAGTGTTTGTTGAATTTTTTCAAGCGTCTCGTCTGCCAGTACTTCACGCCCTTCGGTCAGGACGGTATCCATTCTTGTCTGGCCAACTGTTTCTCTGAGCGCACTTTCGGCTGCATGACGCAGCGTTATATCGGGGCTTTCAACATTGAACAGGTAATCTGCTGCGGGAGTTTCCAATGCTGAATCGAGCTCGTAGTTAACGGTAACGTCAACCACCACAATATTTTCATCTTTGGTGAGAATGTCTTGTTGTCTCAGCTCTATTGATCGCGTCTGATCGACGTTGACCCGCTGGTAGGATTGAACCGGCCAGGGGATATGCCAATGAGGACCGGGATTTGTCTCTTTGACAAAGCGACCAAACTGGGTCACCACGCCACGCTCTGCAGGCTGAATAATGTAGATACCACTGAGCAGCCACAGAACCCCCGCAATAAGGCCAATCAACATCAGGCCGATCGATCCAAGTTTACCGGGAAAATTAAAACCGCCGGAACCACCGCTGCCGGACCCGCCACTGCCGGTGCTGCGTTTGCCGCCAAACAATCCTTCCAGTTTCTTTTGCAGGTTACGAAAAACCTCATCAAGATCGGGTGGACCGCTATCGTTTTTTTTGTTTCCCCAAGGGTCGTTGTTGTTGCCCCCAGGCTCGTTCCAGGCCATTGCCCACTCCAAAAATTGGTTTGAAAATCGTTGCTGCGCTGCGAAGTTACATCACGATAGTGGTCGTAGAACAGATCGTGTTTACTCCGGACAAGCCGCTAAGTTTAGGCGGCAGACTGCTAGGTATCAAGATGAATGTGGTCAAACGGGATGCATTACAAGCTCACTTTGCATACCTGTCTGTTTTAAAAAACGCTGCCATTCGTGCTCGGCAATCTCCAACTTGAGAATAAATTCACCGCCAGCACCAATTTGTTCATGTTTTACCACCTCCCGATTGTAGAGCATTGCGCGCTCTCTGCCTTGTTCTGCGCGCAAAGTAATCCAGCCGCTTCGCCTGGCTGGCTGAACACGGGAGGCAATTTTCTCCAGTAAATCTTCCAGACCTTCGCCGGAAACTGCAGAGACTGCAACGACATCTTCACCCAGAAATTCGTCCAGCAGTTCTCTTCTCGCATGATTATCGAGCAGATCTATTTTGTTTAAAACCAGAATCTGCGGCACCTCAGCGCCAATATCAGTGAGAACCTCCTGTACCTGGTCACGACGGATTGATCTCTGCGGATCTGCTGCATCAATAATATGCAGTAAAACAGTGGCCTCTCGCGTCTCCTGCAAGGTTGACCGGAAAGATTCGACAAGTTCGTGAGGAAGATTACTGACAAAGCCTACAGTGTCTGCAATGACGGCATTACTGCCGGCACCAAGCTCAAGTTTCCGAATGGTGGGATCGAGGGTTGCGAAAAGCTGATCTGCAGAATACACGTCCGAGTTGGTTAGTTGATTAAATAATGTGGACTTACCTGCGTTGGTGTAGCCAACTACAGATACCGTGGGTAATTCGTTTTTCTTTCGATTACGCCGGCCTTGCTCACGCCTTGAATCAACCCGCGTCAGACGCTTTTTTATCTGTTTGATCCGCGCACCGATTAGTCGACGATCGGTCTCGAGTTGTGTCTCACCCGGTCCGCGCAGGCCTATACCCCCCTTTTGCCTCTCAAGGTGGGTCCAGCCTCGAATCAGCCGGGTAGACAAGTGCTCCAGTTGCGCCAGCTCCACCTGCAACTTACCCTCAAATGAGCGTGCGCGCTGGGCAAAGATATCGAGAATAAGGCCAGCCCGATCGAGCACACGGCATTTTAGCAGTGCCTCCAGATTGCGTTCCTGGCTCGGAGACAAGGAGTGATCAATGATGACGAGGTCGGATTTTTTATCCTGCACGATATCGGCAACTTCTTCAGCCTTGCCTGTACCGAGAAAAAATTTGGGGTGTGGATTTCGAATATTTACCGACAGATCGCCAACCACTCTGGCTTGTGTCGATTTAACCAGTTCTAAAAATTCACCGGGAGAGTTGTCTTCACCGTGCAACTCAATGTTGACTATGACGCAATCGTTGCCGGCCTGCGGCCGGTCAAACAAGTTGTGGCTCTTTAAGTGAGCTAGGTTTCAGCAGCTTCCTGCTCCTCAGCTGATGGTGGCGCCATTTTTACCGCGCGCGCCGGAACAATGGTCGATATGGCATGTTTATAAACCATCTGGCTGACAGTGTTCTTCAACAAAACCACAAACTGATCAAACGACTCAATCTGACCTTGCAGCTTGATGCCGTTGACTAAATAGATCGACACCGGCACACGCTCTTTGCGAAGGGTGTTCAGGAAGGGTTCTTGTAGCGATTGCCCTTTTGCCATGTCATCACTCCTGGTTTTTTTATTATTCGCACGGACAACCTGACTGGCGCGCTCATCCGGCGTTGGTTACTTCGAGACGCAGCCGTGCCATAAACTAGCACAACCCAGCTCCTTCCAAATTGTTACCTATCGTTAACATGCTGTCAATTCTATCTGGCCAACTATAGCCCTCCTCAGCCATTTCTGACAAACGGTAACATTAATTTACGCCAAGATTACAAAAATAGTTGATATATCACCTTAAGGAGTAGAGACATCAACGCGGTTAGCATCGATGGACATTTTCCGGCTACCGTTGCATTGTGCTGACCTGGCAAATCTTTGCGACAATGTCATCCATCCGCCTCCAGATCAGGTTCTATCAATGTCCGGCTACCAAAATCTCTACGATCAATCGATCAATAATAAAGAGCAATTCTGGCTTGAGACAGCTCGCAGCATCCACTGGGATCAGTTTCCAGAGACCACGTTAGACAAGACCGAGCCACCTTTCTACCGCTGGTTCCCTGACGGACAGACCAATGCTTGTTACAACGCCGTCGATTATCACGTGGAGAATGGACGATCCGAACAGGTCGCTATCATCTACGACAGCGCGGTAACTGACGAATCATCAAAAATCACCTACCGGGAACTGCAGAAGCGAGTGTCTCAGGTGGCTGGAATGCTTCAGCAGCAAGGCGTTGGTCCGGGTGATCGGGTCATCGTCTACATGCCGATGATTCCGGAGGCGGCGATTGCAATGCTGGCGTGTGCGCGCATCGGCGCTGTACACAGCGTGGTGTTCGGTGGTTTTGCGGCAAACGAACTTGCAGTCCGGATTGATGACTGCAAACCCAAAGCCATTCTCGCTGCTTCCTGCGGCATCGAACCCGGTCGCACCGTTGAATACAAACCATTACTTGATCAGGCAATAGACATCGCCCGACACAAGCCCGGGTATTGCTTCGTCTGGCAAAGAGATCAGGCCCGCGCCGGTATGCTTGACGGCAGAGATATCGACTGGAAGGAAGCCGAATCTTCAGCTAAGCCTGCAGAGTGTATTGCGCTGGATTCAACGCATCCTCTCTACATTCTCTATACCTCGGGCACCACAGGTGCGCCCAAAGGAGTAGTGCGCGACACCGGTGGCAGCATTGTCTCTTTAAAATGGACAATGAAAAATATTTACGGGGTCGAGCCGGGTGAGGTTTACTGGGCGGCATCAGATGTTGGCTGGGTAGTCGGGCACTCCTATATTGTTTATGCACCACTTTTTCACGGCAACACAACCGTACTTTATGAAGGTAAGCCGGTCGGTACACCGGACCCCGGTGCGTTCTGGAGAGTGATATCAGAACACAAGGTCAGCGTCCTGTTTACAGCACCGACCGCTTTTCGAGCGATAAAAAAAGAAGACCCGTCTGGTGAGCATCTCGCAAGATACGACTTATCGAGTTTTAGATATCTGTTTCTTGCAGGTGAGCGCTGCGACCCGGATACCCTTAAGTGGGCAGAAGATAAACTCAAAGTGCCAGTCATTGATCACTGGTGGCAGACTGAAACCGGTTGGTCAATAGCCACCAACTGTGTAGGCATTGAGATGCTGCCAGTGAAATCCGGCTCACCCACCAAGGCAGCACCCGGCTACAAACTCAAAGTTTTAGACACGGATGGCAATCAGTGTAAAGCTGGTGACATAGGTGCACTGGTTGTAGAATCACCACTGCCACCCGGCACCTTCCCAACGCTTTGGGAGGCACCGGATCGTTTCGTTGAATCTTACTTTACTACGTTCCCCGGACACTACGAAACCGGTGACGCAGGTTACATTGATGAAGATGGTTATATCTTCGTTATGGCTCGTACCGACGATGTTATAAACGTTGCGGGCCACAGACTCTCGACAGGTGCTATGGAAGAAGTACTTGCCGGTCACCCGGATGTCGCAGAGTGTGCTGTGATGGGTGTCGCTGACAGCCTTAAAGGACAAGTACCTGTCGGCATGGTGGTTTTGAATAGCGGCTGCGATCGCAGCGAAGCAGATATCTGCAACGAGGTTATCCAGAAGGTTCGCAACGAAATTGGACCAGTTGCCGCATTTAAAAATGCAGTAGTGGTTAAACGCCTGCCTAAAACCCGTTCAGGTAAAATATTGCGTGCAACCATGCGATCAATAGCTGACGGTACTGATTGGAAAATGCCCGCTACTATAGATGACCCGATGATTCTCGATGAAATAACAGAATCACTGACAAGTATCGGTTATCCACCAACCGCATAACTCCATCGGCCGCCTTCAGCTGAGGCTGTCGAATAAACTACATCAGCCGGAGACTAATTCTTCGGCCACGATCTACAAATTGTACAAAGATAAAGAAGGCGATCATGCAATCAATCAATCAGGAGTTACTCGATCGACGTGAAGCTGCTCGCGTAGCAGGTGGTCAGACAAGAGTCGATAAACACCACGCTAAAGGAAAACTCACCGCCAGAGAACGTGTAGACGTCCTGCTTGACGAAGACAGCTTTAAAGAGTCTGACATGTTCGTTGAGCACCGCTGCAATGATTTCGGTATGCACGATCAAAAAATCCCGGGCGATGGTGTAATAACCGGTTGGGGCACAATAAATGGCAGACTGGTTTTTGTGTTCAGTCAGGACTTCACTGTTTTTGGTGGCTCTCTGTCTGAAGCTCATGCAGAGAAGATATGCAAGATCATGGATCAGGCAATGAAAGCCGGCGCGCCGGTAATCGGATTAAACGACTCAGGAGGTGCACGCATTCAGGAAGGTGTGGCATCACTTGGAGGCTACGCGGAAGTGTTTCAGCGTAACGTACTCGCCTCAGGCGTGGTGCCACAAATATCTATGGTTATGGGTCCTTGCGCAGGAGGTGCTGTGTACTCTCCCGCCATGACTGATTTCATATTCATGGTTCGTGACACCTCGTATATGTTCGTAACAGGTCCTGAAGTAGTTAAAACCGTCACCCATGAACAAGTTACTCACGAAGAACTCGGTGGTGCAGACACGCACTCAAGTGTTTCGGGTGTTTGCGATATTGCTTTTGAAAACGAGCTACACGCGCTACGTAAAGTTCGCGAGTTCTACGACTTCCTACCGCTTAACAACAAAGAAAAACCACCTCAGCGTCCCTGCTACGATCCGATAGATCGACGCGAAACTTCACTCAACACACTGATTCCGGACAACCCGAATCAACCATATGACATCAGTGAACTGATTGTAAAAGTAGTTGATGACAATCACTTCTTTGAAATTCAACCGGAGTACGCTAAAAATATTATTGTTGGTATGGCACGTATGGATGGTAAAACTGTCGGTATCGTTGCAAACCAGCCACTGGTACTTGCCGGTTGCCTGGATATCAAGTCTTCTATCAAGGCTGCACGTTTTGTACGCTTCTGCGACGCTTTTAATATTCCCATCGTCACATTCGTCGATGTTCCGGGTTTTCTGCCCGGCACCGCTCAGGAATACGGCGGCATTATTAAACATGGCGCAAAGCTGTTATTTGCCTACGCACAGTGTACGGTACCAAAAATTACTGTTATTACCCGCAAAGCTTATGGCGGTGCTTATGATGTAATGGCATCCAAACACCTGCGGGGTGATGTAAATCTGGCCTGGCCTCAGGCAGAGATTGCAGTAATGGGTCCTAAAGGTGCGGTTGAGATTATCTTCCGTAAAGACATTGGTGACGCTGAAAAAATTGAAAAGCGTACTGAAGAGTATCGGGAAAAATTCGCTAATCCTTTCATTGCCGCAAGTCGAGGCTACATTGACGACATCATAAGACCGGACAACACCAGAAATCACATCTGCCGTTCGCTGGATATGCTGGCTAATAAAACGCTTGAGAATCCCTGGCGTAAGCATGACAACCTGCCCCTTTAACCGCCTCGAGAATTACCATGTTTGCAAAAATACTTATTGCTAATCGCGGCGAAATTGCCTGTCGTGCAATGCGCACAGCAAAAAAAATGGGCATTGCTACCGTCGCTGTTTATTCAGATGCTGACCGCACAGCGCTGCATACTCAAACAGCAGATGAAGCCGTGCATATTGGTGCCTCGGCATCCGCCGAAAGCTACCTCAGCATAGATAAAATCATTCAAGCCTGTAAAGACACGGGCGCGGATGCGGTTTATCCAGGCTATGGTTTTTTATCAGAGAACGCAGCATTTGCCAGTGCGCTTGAAGAAAATAATATTACCTTTATCGGGCCAGGCCAGCATGCGATCGAATGCATGGGCGACAAGATAACCTCAAAGAAGCTCGCTATAGAAGCTGGTGTTAATACGGTTCCGGGGCATACCGACATTATCACCGATGCAGACCATGCGATCACGATTGCCACAAGCATTGGCTATCCGGTCATGCTAAAGGCAAGTGCCGGTGGCGGCGGCAAAGGTATGCGAGTCGCCTACGACGATAAAGAATGTAGAGAAGGCTTTGAACGGGCTGGCAATGAAGCAAAATCGAGCTTCGGCGACGATCGAATTTTCATAGAAAAATTTATAGAAAAACCACGTCATATCGAAATACAGGTACTTGCAGATAAACACGGCAACACTATTTATTTAAATGAACGTGAGTGCAGCATTCAGCGCCGCCATCAAAAGGTAATAGAAGAAGCTCCATCACCATTTCTTGATGAAAAAACCCGCAAGGCCATGGGCGAACAATCCTGTGCACTGGCTAAAGCTGTGGACTATCACTCCGCAGGTACAGTCGAGTTCATTGTTGATGCGGACCGAAATTTTTATTTTCTTGAAATGAATACACGCCTGCAGGTAGAGCATCCGGTGACAGAAATGATCACCGGACTGGACCTGATCGAAGAGATGATTCACATTGCTGCAGGCGATAAGATAAAGCATAAGCAAGCAGACATTGGCATCAATGGCTGGTCTATGGAAGCTCGCGTCTACGCAGAAAATCCGTTTCGTGAGTTCCTCCCCTCTACCGGGCGTGTAAGCCGTTATGTGGAGCCGACAGATTCTGCCCATGTGCGCGTAGACAGTGGAGTCTTTGAAGGTGGCGAGGTCTCTATTTTCTATGATCCGATGATCTCAAAGCTGATTACCTGGGGGGAAGACCGCAACATTGCAATTGAACGCATGCACGCGGCACTGGATCTGTATCAGATTGATGGTGTTACAACAAATATCCCTTTTTTGTCGGCACTGTTCAGTGATCATAACTTTAAAGCCGGTGATTTTTCCACTCACTTTATAGAGCAGCACTACCCCAAAGGCTTCAGTCGGACAGAAGCCAGTGCCACAGAGAAGCAACACCAGTATATAACCGCTGCAGTAACCCGGTTTTTATTACGTCAGAGATCAGCAGCAACCACTGGCACAATGCGAGCTGTGGCGCCTGTCACATCACTACAGTTAGTAGTTATCGATAAAGACCAACAGATACCATTTACGATAACGCAACTTGGCGATACAAAATTTGAGCTTGAGAGCGATTCAAATACCTTTACTGTAGAAACCGACTGGAAACCTGCAGAGGCAGTCTTTAACGCAGGAATAGACAATCAGCAGATCATTCTTCAATGGAAGCGCACATTTATTGGTTATGAAATCAGTAACTCAAAGCACGTGGTCGAATTACAGGTTATGTCGCCAAGGGCCGCAGCGCTATTTCATTTAATGCCTGCACGCAAGGAAGTGGATACTTCAAACCTGTTACTGTCACCTATGCCCGGCCTGTTGATTGATGTGTTGGTTAAAGAGGGAGATACTGTTAGCGCAGGTGACTCTCTTGCCATAGTAGAAGCCATGAAAATGGAGAATGTGCTAAAAGCTGAACGTAACGGTAAAGTTGCAAAGATAGTAGCGACACCGGGATCAACGCTTGATGTTGATGAAAATATTCTGGAGTTTGAAGTTTCATGATTGGAAAACTAAACCATGTAGCGATCGCAGTCAGCGATATCAAGACCGCTGCTGCGATCTACCGTGACACACTCGGTGCAACCGTCACCGAGGCTGAGGACTTACCGGAACATGGCGTCACTACGGTATTTATCGAGTTACCCAATACTAAAATCGAGCTGCTACAGGCGCTCGGCGACAACTCTCCAATAAAACGTTTTGTAGAAAAAAATCCCGCCGGTGGCATACACCATATCTGTTATGAGGTGGATGACATTGAACAATCAATTGCAAAACTACAAACAGAGGGAGCCACGGTATTGGGAGACGGTCGGCCAAAAACCGGAGCCCACGGCAAACCGGTTGTCTTTCTGCACCCGAAAGATTTCTGTGGCACCTTGATCGAGCTTGAGCAAGTGTAGAACCACTCCAGACAAATATCACCAGCCATACTCACCTGAACCTGTCATAAGGCCCTCTTGCAGACAAGACTTCAGATATCGTTGTAATATAAAAGTATCGAAATCGCATGCCCGAAGAATCTCTTTTACGTTAAAATAACTGTCCGCTTTTATAACTGCAGGCATTAAAAAAATGGCATTTCAGGTAGATGGTAAATTACACAAGATTTTCGACACTGAACAGAAATCAGAAAAATTTCGAGCACGGGAATTTGTGATTGAAATTGTTGATGGCAACTACCCGCAAATGATCAAATTCCAGCTTACGCAGGATAAATGCGAATTGGCTGACAATTACAACGAAGGCGATGAAATCACCGTTCACTTTAATCTGCGTGGCAGAGAATGGAATGATCGCTTCTTTACCAACCTTGATGCGTGGCGAATTGAAAACGCGGGCGGTTCAAAAGCAGCTCCTGCTGGTGATGTGTCTGACAATGACTATCCGGAGCTTACAAAAGTACCAGCGGATATTTCAGACGACATACCGTTCTAAGGTGCTGCCGCAGGTTTTTCGGTATCTTTAAAAAAAAGGCGCGTAGCAAATGCTACGCGCCTTTATTATTTGTACATCGACACTAGAAGTAGTACTAAC
>CAZKAQ010000029.1:0-34287 GCA_964550655.1 uncultured Granulosicoccaceae bacterium | reverse complement strand
ATAAATAACTTATCTGAGCGTGTGAGAAAAATGGCGTCGGCAGCGGAAAGCCCTTCGATTCTTGAAGGATACAGCCAGTCTTTTATCAGTCTTCAGGCCGGTAAGCGTGAGCTGGTGCAATATGGCGCTGATGCGGTTTCGTTAAACCGATTCATCATTGATGCGGCCGGGGCTACTGGTCAGGCAGATACCAGGCCGGTCCTGCAGCGAATCGATATTGATAAGGTACCCCATGGCGATAACGACGCCGAACGCCGTGACTATTGTGAGGTTGCTTTGAAGAAACTGGTGGCGCTTCAGGAAGAAGTAACTGTGCTGCAAAAGTCTGCCAGAGAAGCAGGTATGAGTGGTGGTTTATTGACGATCATTGGTCAGGCAGCCTGCCAAAGTCCTGAAGACAATGGCGCATCTGTGTTGCGTCAGCTAAGTGAATTAGTCAACGGGCAGGAGCCAGAAACATCTGACCACGCTGCATCATTAGTCTCGCCATCACATGTAGCAACATCGGTTGACGTGTGTGCTGCCAATGACATTGATCAGGTCGATCATGTACAGACAACAGGTTTACAGAATCTGCTGCATACCATGGCTAAACACTGGAAATCGCTCGTTGTTGATGCAAGTGTCTGTGTGATTGCTACAGGCATCGCAATTAGCCTGATCAACTAGTACGAAGATTCGATCTTGCGAGGCTTCACTCTCTCATCCGGTATAGGGAAAATTCCACATATCGAAGCATTTCTAGGGATAGATTGTTTGAGTCGAAATCCGTCAGTGCTATGTGGCAAGTCCTGTAAGGCAATTTATTCATGGGGCCACAAGCGCTACAGCAGAATTTCGCAGGACTTGTCGCGACTTAGTGATACTCAGCACATCCGGTTGGAAGATGGTTTTGTCTGCTCCTTTGGTCGTGGTGGAAGACATCGCAAGTACTCTCTAGTGAGTGACCCGGTAGGTATCTATTACGATTCCAGTCAGCCTTCGCGTCTGGAAAATATACTTAATGATCTGGATAAGTGTTCGTGGCAACTGACAGACAGTAGTGTCAAAGCGGATGCTGAAATCGTTATGCAACGATTGATTGATCATCGGATCAGTAAATACAATGTTGTTAGTGATGCAAAAGAATCTGCAAATGACGAATTACCGTTTGCACTGGTAGTTGATCAGACGGTCGGTGATCAGTCTGTGCGTTTCGGTGGAATGCAGCCCGAAGACTTTAACCGTATGCTCGAGCAGGCAGTCGCTGAGCATGGGGCGGAGAATGTTCGGGTAAAAGTACACCCGGAGGTTCTTGCCGGGAGAAAACAAGGTTACCTGTCATCCTATGCGAAACAACTCGGAGTTGAGTTGGTTGGTAGTGAGATATCACCGCACAGGCTGGCGCAATGTCGGGCTGCTTATGTCGGTACATCGCTGTACGGTTTTGAACTGTTGTTACATAGAGTGCCGGTGACTTGCTTTGGTCAGCCTTTCTATTCTGGTTGGGGTTTGACTGAAGATAAAAAAGAAAACTCCAAGCGTACCAGAAAGCGAAGTTTGCTGGAGCTTTTTATAGCGGCTTATATTATATATCCGACCTACGTGGATCCTGTCAGTGGTAACGTATGTACTCTTTCTGAGATTGTTGATCATATTGCTGAGCAACGTCGTCAGTTAAGTCGTGTTGGTGGTGACTACCGGCTACTCGGAATAACCCCATGGAAGAAGCGTTATGTTGACCGTTATATGATGGCTGCTAATTATAACCATCACTATGTGTCTCTAAAACAACTCAAATCAATGCCTACGTCCAGTGCCAACGAAAGTCCATCGATCATGGTATGGGGGCGCGGTGAATTAGAGAGCGAGTCTGAGCAGTTGCTTTCGCAGCACCAAGTGGCTCGAATGGAAGATGGATTTATTCGCTCAGTTGGGCTGGGCAGTAATTTTACCGCACCCCGTTCACTGATAGTTGATGATCTTGGTATTTATTTCGATGCGACCAGGCCTTCGCGTCTGGAGTATTTACTGCAAAACCGCGATTGTACGGATGCTGAACTTGATCGTGCAGAGTCGTTGATACAGCTACTGCTGGAAAACCGCATAAGCAAATACACGTCGAACTCCAACAGCATCACAGATATTTCGTTCTATGCGGGAAAGCATGTGTTGCTTGTCATTGGGCAGGTAGATGGAGATGCATCGTTGCGCTATGGGAGCTCGGACATCGATAACAACTACAAGCTGCTACAGGCGGTCAGAGCCGATAATCCGGATGCGCTCATCGTCTACAAGCCACATCCTGACGTGGTCAGTGGTAATCGCAGCGATGGTATTGCCAGTTATCGAGACATAGACAAGTTTTGTGATCATGTAGAGACTGATCTATCGATAGAAGTCACACTGAATTTATGTGCGCAGGTACACACTATGACCTCGCTGGCAGGGCTTGAAGCGCTACTTTGCGGCAAAGATGTCGTTACTTATGGAAGACCCTTTTATGCAGGGTGGGGTTTGACAACGGATCATTGCGATTTTGAACGCCGAACCCGGACTCGTAATCTGGCAGAGTTGGTGTATATCTGTTACGTCGAGTATCCAGGGTATCTCGACCTTACATCGGGTGAGTTTACCAGTGTCGAGAAAACTATTGCTTCACTGGTTGAGGAGCGTCGCGAACAGGCTGATCCAATGACGGCGTCAGGACTGAAAAAATACATGAACATGGTTCGCAATATAAGCAAAGGCCTCACTTATGCCGCATAATATACTTCTGCTACAGGGGCCTGTCGGACCATTTTTTAAAAAATTCTCGCGTCAGCTTGAGAGTCATGGCCATAATGTTTTGAAGGTCAATCTCAATGGTGGCGATCTATACTATTTCCGTTCTGGTAAGTATTTGAATTTTACCGCACCTGCAAGTGTCTGGCCCTCCTGGGTTGAGAGTGTCATGCTGGGTCGGGATATTGATCGACTTTACTTATTCGGCGATTGCAGGCGTTATCATCGGCAGGCAATTGATATCGCCAGACGACTCGATATTGATGTCTATGTCTTTGAAGAAGGTTATGTGCGGCCAAACTACGTTACTCTGGAGAAAGACGGCGTTAACGGGTTCAGTAGTGCCTGTGAGAAGTCTGGTATCCATGAACGCCTGCAGCAAACTGATACAGGCATTAAAGAGCTACCGTCCGAACCGGTAGAAAATGTATTTAGCGCTGCTGCCGCGCACTGTCTACAGTACTACATAGCCGCATTTGCGCTTAGCGGTTTTTTTAAACACTATGATCATCATCGCAGCCTGAATATATTTACTGAAGGCATGTACTGGTTGAGGTCTGGCTTCAGAAAAATAGCCTACCGGTTTAGTCAGCGCAGTCTTGGCAAGACTATTCTTGATGGAAATAAAAAATATTTTCTGTTGCCTTTGCAGGTACATAGCGATATGCAGGTTCGGCAGCATTCAGGTTTTTCGAGCATTGAAAAATATCTCGAGCATGTGATCAGTTCATTCTCGAAATCCAATCGGGATGATTGCTCCCTGGTTATAAAACATCATCCTTATGACAGAGGTTACAAAAACTACAGCGCGATCATTCAAAAATTGTCACTGGTTTATGGGCTGGAGAATCGACTCTACTATGTGCACGATACCGATTTACCTTCTCTTTTGCGCAATGCCGAAGGATCAGTGTTGATAAACAGCACGGTGGGCATTTCATCCCTGTATCACGATACACCTGTGAAAGCACTGGGTGATTCAATCTACGATATAGAAGGGCTGACTTACCAGGGTACACTCGAATCATTCTGGAGTGATCCGGGTGAGGTTGACAGGAATATGTACGAGAAGTTTCGCCGCTACGTGATAGATAAAACCCAGATTAACGGTAGTTTGTACACCAGTATTCAAGGCTCTAATGAATCAGGCCTTAACTGGCCCCGGGCCCTCGAAGCTGAGCACTTCAATGAGCCGCCTGTTAACAAAGCGTCAGCGAGTGATGTTGAAAGCGGCAGTATTATCGACCTTGAAGAACATAAGAAAAAATCAGAGGTTCTTGTCGATGAGGCAGACTTTGAAACATCAAGTGATAAGATAGCTATTTAACTAACATTTATTTATCTGTCGATTTTTATAAACCTGCAGACAGGCTACACACTGTCTGCAGGTTAGTGATGTTATTTGTTTAAAGCCGAATCAGCTCAGAACACTATTTAAAATAGATGGGCTGAACTTCACCTGATGCTATTTTATCTCGCCAAATCGCAGGACCTGTCTGGTGAACGGCTTCCCCGTTACTGTCTACAGCCACAGTGACAGGCATATCTTTTACAACAAACTCGTGGATTGCTTCCATGCCGAGTTCTTCGAATGCGATAACTCGTGCTTCTGTAATAGCGCGAGAGACAAGATAAGCCGCACCTCCGACCGCCATTAAGTAAACTGATTTATGTTTTTTAATTGCCTCTATACCGGAAGGACCGCGTTCAGCTTTACCCACCATGCCTAAAATTCCGGTGCGCTCCAGCATCATGTCGGTGAATTTATCCATTCTTGTTGCTGTAGTCGGGCCGGCCGGGCCGACCGCTTCATCACGCACCGCATCGACAGGGCCCACGTAGTAGATGATTTTGCCGCTAAGATCGACAGGTAATTCTTCACCACGTTCGAAAATGTCTTTGATGCGCTTATGTGCCGCATCACGGCCGGTCAGTAAGGTACCGCTCAAAAGCAATGTTTCACCAGGCTTGAAGGTCGAGGTTTCCTCTGCAGTCAGTGTGTCGAGGTTGACAGAGCGAGCGTTGGGTCCGACGTCCCAGGTTATCTCCGGCCAGTCACTCAATGAGGGTGGCGTTTGCAATGACGGTCCATCACCGCCTAACACAAAGTGGGTATGTCTTGTGGCAGCACAGTTTGGAATCATTGTTACCGGCAGAGATGCTGCGTGAGTCGGATGGTCGGCGATTTTCACATCCAGCACCGTAGTCAATCCACCGAGTCCCTGTGCACCGATGCCGAGTGCGTTGACCTTTTCAAATATTTCCAGTCGTAGCTCTTCGATTCGATTGGATGCGCCGCGATCTTTTAGTTCCTGGATGTCGATGGGATCCATCAACACCTGCTTTGCCAGCACTGCAGATTTTTCTGCAGTGCCGCCGACACCGATGCCAAGCATTCCCGGTGGACACCAGCCGGCGCCCATGGTCGGTACCGTTTTAACAACCCAGTCGACAATGCTGTCACTCGGATTGAGCATAACCATTTTAGATTTGTTTTCAGAACCACCGCCTTTGGCGGCCAGATCAACTTCTATCTTGTCGCCCTCCACGACTTCCATATGCACGACGGCCGGGGTGTTGTCAGTGGTATTTTTTCGGCCACCTGCCGGATCTGCAAGTATAGATGCGCGCAGTTTGTTATCCGGATGCAGATAGGCACGCCGCACACCTTCGTTGATCATGTCTGTCGGGCTCATTGTCACTCCCTGCCACTTCACATCCATACCGATCTTGATGAAGATGGTAACGATCCCGGTGTCCTGACAGATCGGGCGGTGCCCCTCAGCGCAAAGTCGCGAGTTGATTAGAATCTGCGCCATTGCATCTTTGGCGGGTTTCGATTCCTCGCGCTGGTAAGCGTCATGAACTGCATCGACAAAGTCTTTAGGATGATAATAAGAGATGAATTGAAGTGCATCGGCGACACTTTCGATCAGGTGGTCCTGGTGGATGGCAGCCATTGATTGAGATCCTTTGCTTGGTTTGTGCATACTATAGCGGTTGTGAATGTCGTTGGCACGCTACCCGGGTGTCATATTGGTGTTCGACAGACGGATTCCTTCTCGAAACCCACAAGTACGCTTGACTCGAATTTAAGCTTGTGGGTAAATGTTCCAGTCCGGTGCGCTTGCCTTTAAGCTGGCGTACCCACCGGTCACAATTGGCTGGCCTGTTAACCATTTCCTGGATTTTAGTTTTGAACTTCCATGAATCAGCATAAAGTGACATCAGCCGCGTTCACTGCGGCTTCCGGTTGGCGAAGCGCAATACCTGTTGTTGCGAATCACTCATCCGTTATTGTCTCTATTTACGCTGAAAATCATGAAAGACTACCTCAACCAGACTGCACATCACCAACCGGTTAAGCGCCGGGCTCTAATACGCGAAATTCTGGCAGATCTCGAAACACCGCTTTCTACCTATCTTAAAGTTGCCAATTGCTCCGGTACCTACCTTTTTGAGTCAGTTACCGGAGGCGATAAATGGGGACGTTACTCGATCATCGGTCTGCCATGTCGCGACATTGTCAGGTTTAATGGTAAAGCGTTATCAATTGAACGTGACTGTGAAGTACTGCATCAGGAATCGGTCGATGATCCACTCAGCTGGGTTGAAAAATTCCATGCGACATTTGAATGCGATGAGTTGCCGGAACCTTTTTCACAGTTGCGCTTTACCGGTGGACTGGTTGGCTTCTTCGGCTATGAGACGATAAATTTCATAGAACCAACTATTTTTAAGGACAATTTGCCTGATCCGCTGGTAACCCCGGACATTCTGTTGATGGTGTCTGAAGAGGTGGTCGTCTTTGATAATTTGAACGGTACGGCAATGATAATCGTACATGTTCACACCGACGATAATGATGCTGACATAGCTGGCGGGCAACGTCTGGACTCAATAGAAGCCCTGTTGCGGGGCCCGATACCAGAGTACTCTCATGTGGATGTTTGTTCTGATCAAAGACAACATCTCAATGAGAATAGCTTTAGCTCCGGCTTTGGACAGAACAGTTTTATGGATGGGGTCGAGCGTGTGCGCGACTACATTATCGCTGGCGACTGTATGCAGGTTGTGTTGTCGCAGCGGATGACAGCACCTTTTAATGCACCACCGTTAGATATGTATCGGGCACTTCGGATGCTGAATCCGTCACCCTATATGTACTATCTTGATCTGGGTGACTATCAGATTGTCGGTTCGTCTCCCGAGATTCTGGTACGACTCGAAGATGACTCGGTCACTGTTCGACCGATTGCCGGCACCAGACCTCGAGGATTAACCGAAGCTGAGGATAAAGCGCACGAGGAGAGCCTGCTGGCCGATCCCAAAGAGCTGGCCGAGCATCTAATGCTGATTGATCTCGGTCGTAACGATGCAGGTCGTGTGTCTGAAACGGGCACGGTCAAACTTACCGAAAAGATGAACATAGAACGTTATTCGCACGTCATGCACATTGTTTCAAATGTAACCGGTAAGCTAAAGCCGGGTATAAGTGCAATGGATGTGTTGCGAGCCACTTTTCCGGCTGGCACGGTCAGTGGTGCGCCCAAGATACGGGCGATGCAAATAATCAATGAGCTGGAACCGGTTAAGCGTGGCATCTACTCAGGGGCGGTGGGGTATTTGTCTTTCAATGGTAATATGGACACGGCCATTGCAATTCGAACTGCAGTGATCAAAGACGGCGAGTTGACTATTCAGGCGGGTGCAGGTGTTGTCTATGACTCCGTGCCACTCAGTGAGTGGGATGAAACACTTAATAAAGCCCGTGCAGTTTTCAGAGCGGCAACGCTTGCCGCCGCAGGGCTTGATCAATTACCTCAGTCAGATCGACTTAATGAGTCGCGCAAATCCGGTGAGGGGTGTCTCTGATGCTATTGATGCTCGACAACTACGACTCTTTTACATTTAACCTGGTGCAGTATCTTGAAGAACTCGGCGCGAGTGTCACCGTGGTTCGCAATGATCAGACATCAGTACAGCAAGTTTGCGAACAAAAGCCTGCCTGTCTGGTGATATCACCCGGACCCTGTACGCCGAATGAAGCGGGTATTTCGGTTGAACTGATTAAACAATGTGCCGGTACAGTGCCGATACTTGGCGTCTGTCTCGGCCATCAGTGTATTGCGGCCGCTTTCGGCGGAAGAATTGTTCGTGCCGGTTCTATTATGCATGGCAAAACTTCAGCGGTTTATCATAATAATACGGGGCTGTTTAAAGGTTTACCGAATCCTGTCACTGTGACTCGATATCACTCATTAGTGATTGAAAAAGAAAGTCTGCCGGAGTGTCTCGAAATAACCGCTTGGACGCAAACTCCAACTGGAGAGATAGAAGAAATAATGGGAGTGCTGCACAGGACGATGGCGGTGGAAGGTGTACAGTTTCATCCGGAGTCGATCATGACGGATCATGGGCACGAAATGTTGCAGCAGTTTTTAACTGCCAACAGCTAGCCCAATGATTGACAGGCGACACAGCTCGTTACCGATAAGCCGGACACAAAAAAATTCTGGTAAAGAACAAGGCAGAATGACATGAGTGAAACTATCAGTATTCAACAGGCTGTTGCCAAAGTAGTGGATGGCAATGCACTAACCGCAGATGAAATGGTGCAGACAATGCGCAAGATCATGTCCGGGGAATGCACTGATGCACAGATTGGCGGCTTGCTTGTCGCATTGCGCATGAAAGGAGAGTCGGTTGAAGAAATTGCGGCAGCTGCGACAGTAATGCGGGAGCTTGCCACTGGTGTCACCTGTGAAAGCCGGGAGCTTGTAGATATTGTTGGCACGGGTGGAGATGGCAGCAGTACTTTTAATGTATCAACCTGTAGCTCACTGGTTGCGGCCGCCGCTGGTATAAAAGTAGCCAAACACGGTAACCGTGCTGTTTCCAGCAGCTCCGGTGCTGCTGACGTACTTGAGGCGGCGGGTGTCAAAATTGATCTTGATGCCGCGCAGGTAGCAAAGTGTGTTGATAGCGTTGGTCTCGGTTTTATGTTCGCTCCAAAACACCACGGTGCTATGCGACATGCTATCGGACCTCGAAAAGATCTGGGAATGAGAACAATCTTTAACGTACTCGGTCCGTTGACTAACCCCGCGTCTGCGCCGAGGCAGTTGATCGGGGTCTACAGCGATCATCTGGTAGAACCGATAGCAGAAGTACTGGCAAAGCTTGGCAGTGTGCGAGCGATGGTAGTGCATGCAGAGGATGGTATGGATGAGATCAGCATCGGATCCAAAACCCGTGTGGCTGAATTGCGCGAAGGTCAGGTTAAAAGCCGGACAATTGAGCCTGCACAGTTTTCAATGAAGCAATCAGACACTGCATTGATCAGAGTAGAAAGTGCTGCCGGGAGCCTCGACATGATGAAGCGGGTACTGGCAAATGAAGAAGGTCCGGCACGAGATATTGTTGCACTTAACGCGGGTGCTGCGATTTACATAGCCGGTATTACTGATACCCACGAACAAGGTGTTGACAAGGCGATAGAACTGATCGCCAATGGCAGCGCCGCTTTGAAGCTCGAAGAGCTGATTACCTGCAGTAATAACTGCTAAATAAAAAGATACTATTTGATGCCTCACGATACACCGGACATTTTAAAGAAGATACTGGCTCGCAAGCTTGAAGAAATCACTGCTGCATGTGAGAAAACAAGCCTGCGCCAGGTATCTCAAATTGCAGCTGATGCCTCGGCGCCACGCGGCTTTATAGAAGCCATGCAAAAGCGTATCGCGCAGGGTGATCCGGCGATTATTGCAGAGATAAAAAAAGCCTCACCAAGTAAAGGAGTTATTCGTGAAAATTTCGACCCTGCGGCGATAGCACGGAGTTACAGTGACGCGGGTGCTGCCTGTTTGTCAGTACTGACAGACAAAGATTTTTTTCAGGGTGCGCCTGAGTATCTGAAAGCTGCGCGTGATGCCTGTGAACTGCCGGTTATCCGAAAAGATTTTATTGTTGATGAATATCAGGTGTATGAAGCACGAGCCTTGACCGCCGATTGCATTTTGTTGATTGTAGCGGCATTGGGTGATGCACAAATGGCAGAACTTAACGGACTTGCCATGCATCTGGGTATGGATGTTCTGATTGAAGCACATGATGCAGAGGAGCTGGATCGCGCGCTTGCGGTTTCTCCCTCGCTGGTAGGCATCAACAACCGGGATCTTCGTACTTTTGAGGTGTCACTTGATACCACGCTGGATTTACTTGCTCAAATACCACCTGACTGCCTGGTGGTGACTGAAAGCGGGATTCTGACAGTTGAAGATGTCGCCGTGATGCGCAGCAAGAGCGTTAATGCCTTTCTGGTAGGCGAGGCTTTTATGCGAGCTGAAGAACCGGGTTTGAAGATGCAGGAATTATTCTTTCCGGGTTAGCGAATAGAGAACGTGCCTTGCTGATGAAGTCACTGTCAAACTACCGAGAAGACTTTTTCCGGACACAAAAAAATCACCCACCTTTATGAGGTGGGTGATTAAGTACATCTTCTAGAGATAAACTACTTTTAAACTGGACTAGCGGGTACCGTAAATCACCATGGTTTTGCCACGTGCATGGATTAGCCCGCGATCTTCGAGATCTTTAAGAACTCGTCCAACCATTTCTCTGGAGCAACCAACAATGCGAGCGATTTCCTGACGTGTGATGCGGATTTGCATGCCGTCCGGATGGGTAATCGAATCAGGTTGTTTAGCAAGATCCAGCAAGGTGGATGCAACACGACCGGTAACATCAAGAAATGCCAGATCGCGTACTTTGGTGCTGGTCTTGCGCAGACGTGATGCCATTTGTGTTGTTAACGCGAATAGAATCTCGGGTGACTGATCGGCCAAACGTCGAAACTGTTCGTAGTTGATTTCAGCGACTTCGCATTTGTTGCGAGCAACCACCCAGGCGCTGCGTTCGCTGTCTTCTTCGAACAAACCCATCTCGCCAAAGAAGTCACCGTTATTCAGGTAAGCGAGCACTATCTCCCGTCCTTCGTCATCTTCGATAACTACACTGACTGATCCATCGACCATGTAGTAGAGTGTGTCCGGCTTATCACCATGATGAATGATGGTGGTTTTTGCTGGATATTGTCTGCGGTGGCTATGCCGTAGTAAGGTCTCAAGCCACTCCGATTTAGGAGGGGTAGTACGTGGTGGAAGCATGTTCCGTTCTCCGGGTATTAGTAGCACTTTGTCGAGCGCTTTATGCGTTTACGTCAATGACGGAGCAAAAACCGTTCTCAGAGTGGAAATCTGGTGTGCTTCGGAGTTTTTTTATTTACTTAAGTTGATACAACTCACATTATCCGCTGAACTACTGGTTAACTGAGCGCAAAATCCAATGCAAGCAAGAGTGAAATGGCTCGATCACATGAGCTTCGTTGCCGAATCGGGGAGTGGTCACAGCATTGTGCTGGACGGATCACCCGAACATGGCGGAAGGAACCTTGGTATTCGCCCGATGGAATCGGTATTGATTGGTCTCGGCGCCTGTTCCGCTTTCGATGTGGTGCTAATGTTGAAAAAAGCGCGCCAAAATGTGAGCAATTGTGAGGTGTTGCTTGAGGCAGAGCGCGCCGATGCCGTGCCTGCAGTGTTCACCCGGGTGGAGATGGTGTTTCAGGTGTCGGGCAATGACCTGTCAGAAAAACAGGTTAATCGGGCGGTGTCTATGTCTGCCGAAAAATATTGCTCAGCGTCAAAAATGCTCGAGCCAACAGTTGAAATTACCTATCGGGTGGAAATTTCTCCTGATTCCCTGGCAGACGGTTGAGGCAGACGGCTAAGTGATGACCGACGGTCACCAGCAGGCCACATAATTATTAATGATGAGTCAAAAGCGTCAGTATTCTCAAATTTTATGTGTGATCCAGCGCAAATCTCATGTAGTTAGTGGAAAAAACTGGCTAATACACGGATTTTATTAAAAATTTTGTAATAGCCAAATCATCAGACCGGTTTGCGTGACAACAGATTGGTGCTATCATAGAGAGATAGATTTCCTCCTCCATCCTCCTACGGTGGTTAGACGCGGCCTGTTTTCAGGCCGCGTCGTTTTAATTCAATCTCACCTGATCAAGCTCAATGCTGTCGATTTACAGCACTTTGTGTATCGGGCGAGTGCAGTAGGGCTTGTGAAATAGCAGTTTGTCTTCTAAAATGGAGGGCTTTTCCGAGCTAAATGTTCGATCCCCTGTTTACGGAGTTGCGATGAAAACCTTCAGTGCCAAGCCGGCCGAGGTAAAACGCCAGTGGTTCATAGTTGATGCCGAGGGTAAAACCCTGGGTCGACTGGCTAGTGAGTGCGCCAGGATTTTACGCGGCAAGCACAAGCCGGAGTACACACCGCACGTTGATACCGGCGACTACATTGTGGTCATCAACGCTGAGAAGGTCGCGGTTACCGGAAAAAAGGCAACCGACAAAATCTATCATCATCACACAGGCTACATCGGCAACCTGAAGTCAGTCAGCTTTGAGAAAATGCAGCAACGCGCTCCGGGGCGCCCCATCCAGCTGGCTGTTAAAGGCATGCTGCCAAAGAATGCGCTTGGCAGAGCGATGATCAAGAAGCTTAAAATTTATCCTGGTGCCGAGCATCGTCATGCGGCGCAGATGCCGGAACCACTTGAGATCAAGTAGGCTCGACAGCCGAACGGTATCAACCGAACAGATTAAGGTTACATAGTTTATGGCCCAGCAGCACTACTACGGCACAGGTCGCCGAAAATCTTCCAGCGCTCGAGTTTTCATGCGCGCCGGTAAAGGCGACATCACAGTGAACAGTCGCCCGCTCGATGAGTATTTCGGTCGTGAGACTGCTCGCATGATTGTGCGTCAGCCGCTTGAGACTCTTGAAGTCAAAGACAAGTTTGATTTCAACATCAGCGTATCCGGTGGTGGTAACAGCGGTCAGGCAGGTGCAATTCGACATGGTATTGCCAGAGCACTGTTGCAATACGATTCCGAGAATCGTTCTGAACTTCGCAAAGCGGGTTTCCTGACTCGTGATGCTCGTGAAGTAGAACGTAAGAAAGTCGGTCTGCGTAAAGCCCGTCGCGCAACGCAGTTCTCAAAGCGTTAGACGCAAACTACAAGTATCAAAAAGCCCGCACACAGCGGGCTTTTTTTTTGCCTGCTTCTTTTTCAAGCGGTTTTCAACCGCGATGATATCCGCCGGGTGTTGTTAATACATCAGAAGCTATCGATAGCGGAAAGCAGGTTCAATGTTTTTCAATGAATTTATACTATGTGCGCTGGTGTATAGATCAAGGTGTGGCAGTACCGCAAATAAAGACTTTTCAACAGGCAATGGCTCGGCATTGGTACCTCTGCCCAGCAGAGGATTAACCCAGACCATCTTGCGGCTGATCGATTTCAGGCTTAAAACCTCTGTAACCAGATCTTCAGGGTCACCGCTGTCATAGCCATCACTGAAGATGATAATGATCGTGTCTTTTTGGACTGATCGATTTGCATATTGTTGATTGAAATTTTTCAGAGACTCCGCAATGCGTGTACCGCCCAGCCAGCCACTGGACAGATTCTTCAGCCGTGACTCGAGTCGATGGGTGTTTTTGTCCCGCAATTCATCTCCAATATGAATCAAGTCTGTGTGAAAAGCATAGGCGTCCGTCTCTTTAAAAGCCTGCAGCAGGCCTCTTGCAAATCGTAAAAACAAATAGCTATAGATCTCCATAGACTGACTGACATCGAGTAGTAGTAAAAATCTGACCGGTGAGCGTTGCTTGCGACGATAGTGCAGCTCAAACGGCCAACCGTTATAACGAATACTTGTACGGGCGGTTTTACGAACATCGAGCTTGCCGCGGTTACGGTCATGCCTGGCCCGACGTCTGAGTCGTTTTTGCATGCGTCGGGACAGATCATCGACAATGCGTTCAATGCGTCGCATATCATGCGGGTTAAATACAAATCTGAAATCGCGCTGTGAAAGCGTACTCGCATCACTTGCACCACCTGAATAGAGTTCCGCTGTCCGCTGAAGACCTGTGAGTGCCTGATCCTCAGCCTGTGACTCTGAAAAATAAGACAAGCCGGTTGCCTGCGAGCCGCGGCGCGCCTGGTTCTGAGAGTCACTACCTGTTCGATCATTAACTGTTTCAGGCATTCTCCAGAACACCTGGAACAAGAGTGGAAACTCCTGCCATTGGCTTTTACCCTGGCAAAAAATTGCTCTTAAGGCATTGAGTAAATAGTGCTCAGATGCCAGAGCGCCGTTAGTTGTGACAATATGAGCTGCTTTTATATCGTTGGCACTTAAATTAAATCCGTTGAAGCGCAGGAAATTAACAAAATCAAACAAGCGATTTGAAACGAATGTATCTTTGCGTAGCTCGTGCAGAGGTTGCGTAGTGTCTGGTTCACTACGTCTCATGTCAGGCAGTCTCTGATGTTGTGTCGGGTGAATAAGACATGACCGCTTCCAGCCATTCCTGATTTACCTGTTCTCTGTCTGAGCGTGTTTTCAGCAGACAACTTAAAGTTTTTTCTATTGCAGGCAGTGAATTTTTTAGATCAGTTACCTGCATGTGTAGCAGAGCACTTGCCCAGTCAAGTGATTCTGCTATTCCCGGTATTTTTTTAAGATCCTGCTGGCGTAAGTTTTGTATAAAGCCGACAGTCGAGCTGGCCAGATCATGCGGCAAGTGTGGCAGGTGCTTTAACAGTATCTGTATTTCTTTCTCATACGATGGATAATCGACAAAGTGATACAGACAACGACGACGTAGTGCATCACTCAGGTCTCGTGTAGCATTTGAAGTTAAAATAACAACCGGGTTGTGCTTTGATTGTATGGTTCCGATTTCAGGAATAGTGATCTGAAACTCTGCCAGTACTTCAAGTAGAAAAGCCTCGAATTCGTCGTCTGCACGATCCAGTTCATCTATCAGTAGTACGGCGGGTTGTTCTGATGAGATAGCGCGCAGCAGAGGACGTTTCAACAGGTAGGTTTCTGAAAAAATTTCTTCCTCTACCGATGCTACCGTATCTCCTGCCTGCTCACGCAGACGTACGGTCATCAGCTGTTTCTGATAATTCCATTCGTACAGAGCCATGCTGCTGTCCAGACCTTCATAACATTGCAGACGTATTAGTTTGTGCCCCAGGTGTTGAGCCAGTGCGGATGCAATAGCAGTTTTACCGACGCCGGCGTCACCCTCCAGCAGAATCGGTCGCTCGAGTGCTGTTGACAGGTGCAGGGTGGTAGCGAGCTCTTCCCCGGCAATGTACCCGCATTCCGCCAGACCTTCAGAAAGTAGATCGATTTCACTCATGACAGGGGTGCTCACGTGATTTTGTTGAGTAATTGTTCAGGGGTGGACCGGTGCAGGTGGTGGCAGTGTACCAACCGGAGGTGTGCCAGTTCTCACTTTCATTGAGGATGCTGTTTTTATCCATTATGGATTCCATTACGAAGCAAATCCGCCTGAAACTGGTGTTTCGATGGCCAGGTTATAAATCATATTCATGTTTATGTGCAATCGAGCAGGAAATGGTTATTCATTTTGAAGAAAAAAACCACGAAGTCGTAAGCTAATTGATAGTAAGGGGAATTGTTCCCAGGGATTGGATGATTCAAAGTGATAAAAACCGGCGCCAATAGTCTGCCATTCGCTTTTCTGTGATAAAAGATATGCCTGGCAGTTATATATTAAATAGTGTTGTAGTCAAGAAATTATTCATTGTACTGTTAGCTATTGTTGTGTTTTTAGCGGTAGCCGGCATTGGCAGTATGGCTACTTTGCAAATAGCGAAGCGCCAGTTCGAGGCGGAAGCACAGAATATTGCTGCTGTGTTGCACAGCGGGATCAGCGTTGCTGATGGTGTGGTTACTTCCCTTGTTGCGTCAAACTACACCAATGTTAATCATACTCAGATTAACGCGCATTTTTCTGATGTACTTGGGAGCTACGAGTATGTATCAGCTCTTGGCCGCTTTGAAGAGCTCTCCCACGGTGAGATGTCTGATCACGAAGCGCTGCTTGCAGACACTGACTCTGGTGTAAACGGACTGTGGTATCTGGATCACAACGGCGAAATCAGTCTGGGGAATGATTCTGCTACGCGAAAGACCTATTTACCACTGACAGTCTATAAGTCACGTTTTTTTTCTAATAAGGCTTCCTTTACTGATCTCACAGGCTATGACCTGAATTTCTTCAGTGATACGCGCAATATGGCTTCGGCCAAATCATTCAGACAGACAAGTATTACTTCCTTGCCTGAATATTGGAACAGACCCGGTGAGTTGTTGTTATTGCGAACAGGGAACAGTGATGTTGATACGACACGTGGCTATATGCTGGAGCTCGATCTGGATGAAATGGCATCATCCGGTGGTGTTGAAATAGAAAATTATCGTATCCAGCTCAGTATATTCAGTGAGCAAGGCGAATTTGTATCAGAATCCATTTCTGAAGAGCTTTATTTACGGCCTGCAACTGATGGCACCGAACTAAAGTTTGGCAAATGGTTCGATAATAACAAGTGGCTTAACAGTTTTTCGCTGGGCGGTAAATCTCTTTTACTGGAAATTAGTACGCCTGCGGGTATTCCATCCGGTCTGTTGCTTCTGCTGTGTTTAGCAGGTATTTTTCTGGCGCTGATCTTTTTAACCATAATGCAGCTGGTTATAAAGAAGCGCCACGCAACGAAAATGCAGCGTATAGAGAGCGAGAAACTGTACCATGCCCGATACCGCGCCGCAGTGACACTTGCTTCTATCGATGATGCAGTGATAACCACAGATGTTCAGGGGAAAATTCTCTATGCTAATGAATCTGCCGAGGTGTTGCTTGGTTGTAGCGAGAGCAGTATGCAGGGCCGGGAAGTTGACTCCGTTGTTGTACATACAGAGGAAGACGGAAATCTGATATTGCATGCGGCAGACAACTCGCGCAGATACATCAACAAAAAAGAATCAAAATTAAAAGGTTTGAATGGTGAAGATTCCGGGCATGTTCTGGTGCTACGGGATGTCAGTGTTGAATACACTCTTACCCAGGAACTTATCTACAAGGCCAATCATGATGCACTGACTGGTCTTGCGAACAGGCAGAACTTTGAGGATAAACTACAAAAGCTCGTTACCACCCTGGAAACTGTTGATAACGCATTGATCGATCCCGGACATGTGCTGTGTTTTATTGATCTTGATCGATTCAAGGAAGTCAACGATACCTGCGGTCATGATGCCGGTGATGATCTGCTGATGAGAGTTGCGGATACTTTTACGACTATCGTAAGAGAAGATGATCTGGTAGCCCGTCTGGGTGGTGATGAGTTCGGAATCGTTTTACGCAATTGCTCCCGAGCCGCGGCAAGTCAGGTAACGGGGCGAATTCAGAGCTACTTCCAGTCATTCTTTTTTGAATATGGCGGACATATTTTTCCAGTGCGTTGCAGCGTTGGTTTCGTATATTTTGTACCCGGAGAAGTTAGTTTTGATGATGTAATTAAGTCTGCTGATGCTGCTTGCTTTGACGCCAAGCATCGTGGAAGAAACAGCGTTTGTGAGCGATCAGTTGGTGACAGTCGGAAAAAGGCTGATCAGAATTCAATGTGGTTGCCACGTTTGAAAGCTGCGTTAGAGACAGACAGCTTTGAGTTGCTGGCACAACCTGTTGTATCGCTGCTTGATGGCAGCATTGATACGCATGAAGTGCTGCTTCGGCTGAATGAGAATGGTGAATTAATTTCGCCGGTAGCATTTATGAAGTCAGCGGTACGATACGAGCTTGCCGAGAGTATTGACAGATGGGTGGTGCAAACTACGTTAAGCAGGCTGGCAACCCTGTTGCCTCAGTATACTGAGGATAAATTTTCAATTAATCTGTCTTCGCAAACTATAAAATCTGATAACTTTCTATTATTCCTGAAGGAGCAGATTCAGCTTTTCGATGTAGACCCTGCCCGGTTATGCTTTGACTTACAAGAAAGTGATCTATTGAGCAAGCCCACCGTTTCGGAAGCGTTCTGTCGTGAATTACGATCTATCGGTGCCGAGGTTGCGTTAGATGACTTTGGTGCAGGTTTAACATCATTTGAGCTGTTAAAATCTATTTCTATCACTACTTTAAAAATCGATAGTAGCTTGATCGCCAATCTTGATCAGAGTGAGTTGAATGGAAACGCCCTCAACGCAGATCAGGCACTGGTCCAGTCAATTCATAGTTTTGCATCTTCTATGGGGCTCACTACGATTGCTGAGCAAGTAGAAAGTACTGATTGTCTGCAGGCTTTAAAAGTACTTAGTGTCGATTTCGCACAAGGCTCGGCTGTTGCCGAGGAAGTACCATTCGATACTCTCACAAGTGATGCATCAGGTGGCGCGAGCCTCAAGATCGCATAGTCGGCGATCGCAGGTGTCTTACGCGTTAGCAGATAATCTTCTGGCGATCCACTGGTGAAAGTGCAGTGTGTGCTGATCCATTACCGGTGAGAACACGCCACCTTCGTATGCTGGTGATTGTCTGCCGGACTGCATAGCTTCAACTGCAAAAATATCTTCACTGAAAACCTCGGTCCACGAACTTACCATTGAGGCTCTGTGTTCTGCGTAGTCATCATCGGTGGCTACATCGCCAAGGAACATCAGTTGTACACGTTCCAGTGATGTCGTCTCATCGATAGGCAGAATGGTCATTGAGAAAAAATGATCTGACTGCAGGCCGAGTAAAGTATTTGGATACAAAACCGGATACTCTGCAAAATGTTTCTCACCATCCGGCCAGCTGCTGATTTTACCAGTGTCAGCTGCCGGCGTGGTATAGCTGCTTGAACCCTGGCCTGCGAAATTTTCTCCGCGTTCTATATCGTAGTGTTTTTCCAGTGGTGAATAAGAATTAAGCCCCGGGTGTACCCATGGCAAATGATAGGCTTCAAGGAAATTTTCTATGGCGAGTTTCCAGTTGCTTTTAACGACCAGTTCCATTTTTGTGTCGCGGCCGGGTACGAGTTCTTCTAATGTCTCTGGAGTGACCCACTTACTCCATCGGCTTAACAGTGGAGTAATAAAGTCTTCAAAGGGTTCGGCATCACCTGACAGATTGATGAAAATATTGTCCATCCAGAGTTTGCTGCGAATAGTTCTTAAGCCGTTGACTGTCGGATCAAAATCTTTGTGCGTATTTTTATCAGTACCGCCAATCAGTGGTGTGCCTTTAAGGTTGCCTTCAAAATCATAGGCCCAACTGTGATACTTACAGCGGATTAGTCCGGTACCCAGTTTGCCCGCTTCGAGCACCAGTTGCATACCTCTATGGCTGCAGACATTGTGAAAAACTCGCAGCTCTCCATCAGCACTTCTGGTAAGAAGAATCGGGTAGCCCATAAAGTTAATCGGTACAGCCCAGCTTTCCGGCACATCTGAGCCGAAGCCGACACAGATCCAGCTGTCAGTCATTACCTGATCGCGATCGAGTTCAAAAGCATTGGGGCTGGTGTAACACTCGTTCGGAAGTCCATTGGCGCTCTCGATCGGCTGCAGTACGCGATCGAGATGTAAATGTATTTTTGCTTCCTGATTCATAAGCTGCCACCAAAATGTATTTTGCCGAAGTATCGACGATAGTACTTAATCTTGCAACTGCACCTGATTGAAACTATGCCGATGGGTAGCTATTGTTTGCGTCAAGCCTCAAAAACGTCGATGCGCGGCTTCTTATGTCGTTTTTAAGGGCTGCGTCTATGGACTTGAATCGGTTCGATTTGCTCTGTCAGATTTGTTACGTAGTTGCACCAGCTCAGCGATAATTGAAATAGCAATTTCTGCTGCACTGCGGCTACCGATATTAAGTCCGACCGGGCCGTGCAATCTGTCAACATTTTCAACACCAATTTCTGCCAGACGTTTCCTGCGCCGTTCATTGTTTGCTTTTGAACCGAGTGCGCCAACATACCAGGCGTTTGATGGCAACGCTTCAATCAGTGCCGAGTCGTCGAGGTTTGAGTCGTGGGTTAGTGCCAAAACCACACTGTGATGATCTGTTGCATGCTCAAGCACCGCTTCATCGGGCAGTAGAGAGACCAGCTTACAGCCGGGTACATTAAAGCTGCTTGCGTACTCTTCTCTGGGTTCACAGACGATAACATCGTAGTCGAGCGTTTGTGCAAACTGCGCTACGAAGCGGGATAACTGACCGGCGCCAATCAACAACATCCGCCAACCGGGGCCAAAAACTTTTCGTATTCGGGTTTCGTCATAGTGAAAATCGACGCTGCGATCTACTTCTTCATAGCTGACCTGACTTGCATCGGACAGATTGACCGTTCTTGCAAGCCGCCGGCGTTCATCGATCGCCTGTAGAATATTTTTAAGCTCACTGGAGTCAGTCAGTTTTTCGAATACCAGTTCAAGATGACCGCCGCACGGCAAGCCGAAGCGACGTGCCTCATCATTTGTGATTTCATGCGAAAAGGCTCTTACTCGTTGAGCATCGTCTATGCGTACAGCGAGCTGCTTTTCAATGCAACCGCCAGAGACAGAGCCGACCAGATGGCCGTCGCTGCGTACCGCAGCGATTGAGCCGGGAGGCCTTGGAGATGAACCCCAGGTTTTTGCAACAGTCACCAGCTCTACTGTATAGCCATTGTCGAGCCATTCGATAGACTGGCTTAATACTTCAATATCGCTATTTTTGATACTTGCACTGTCTGCCATAGCAGAATAACTCTATTGTGAAATTGATAGATATACTCAGCCAGTATTGTCACAACGACAGCGCTGAAAACACTGGTAAGTGTGGTGAAACACCCGCTGTGAACCATGTCATCAGCTGAGTAATTTTTCAAGGAACGGCGCCGTATGAGATTTTTTTGATCTGACAATTTTAGCGGGTACACCTTGTGCGATTATTCGACCTCCGCCGTCACCTCCTTCCGGGCCCATATCTATAACCCAGTCAGAATTGGCGATCAGCTCAAGATTGTGCTCAATCACAATAACACTGTTACCGGCTTCTACCAACTGATGGAGTACGCCGATAAGTTTATCGACATCGGCCATATGCAGCCCGACTGTCGGTTCATCCAGTACATAGAGTGTATGTGCAAGCTTTCTGCCTTGTCTGTCTTCCTTGCCGGTACCTGCTTTTGAAAGCTCCGAGACCAGTTTGATTCGTTGTGCTTCTCCACCGGATAATGTCGGACTTTGCTGGCCAAGTGTCAGGTAGCCGAGCCCGACGTTTTGCAGTAATTGCAAAGGGTGAGCGACATTTTTATGAGCGCTGAAAAATTCGACTGCTTCATCGATGCTCATCTGTAGTACATCACCGATTGATTTGCCTTTATAGAGCACACCAAGTGTTTCTGAATTAAAGCGCGCTCCCTTGCAGACTTCGCAGGCAACTTTAACATCCGGCAGGAAACTCATCTCGACTTTGGTCATGCCCTGGCCATCACAACTTGCGCAGCGTCCCTCTGCCACATTGAATGAAAAGCGGCTTGCCGAATAGCCACGCACTCTTGCTTCAGTAGCATCTGCGAATATTCGCCTGATATTGTCCCAGAAACCGATATAGGTGGCAGGACAGGAGCGAGGGGTCTTGCCAATCGGCGTCTGATCGACTTCCAGAATACGTGATACTGTCTGCCAGCCGGTAATACTTGCAGCGCCTGAAATTTTGACTTTTTTCTTTTTGTTTTCGCGGCTGAGCAGCTGTCTTAAGTTGTTACCAAGCACGCTGCGCACCAGCGTACTTTTACCACTGCCGGATACACCAGTGACAGAGACCAGTTTTTGCAGTGGTATTTTTACATCAACCTTTCTGAGGTTGTTGTGAGTTGCGGCCTTTATAGTGATCGCTATATTGTCGGCTTTACGGGTCGGAAAATAAGGGTGGGACTTCGGCTTCGCAATAGCGCTGCCGGTGACAGAGTCAGGATTCTTTATCAACTGCTTCAGCGTACCTCTGGCAACTACTTTGCCGCCATCTATGCCGGCACCGGGACCAAGATCAATAATATGATCTGCACTTCGTATAGTGTCTTCATCATGTTCTACAACCACAATGGTATTGCCCTTTGAACCGAGATCCTTGAGCGTATTCAGCAACAACCGGTTATCTCTTGAGTGCAGACCAATGGTCGGTTCATCGAGGATATAGCAAACACCCTGCAGGTTTGAGCCGAGCTGTGAAGCCAGTCTGATACGCTGCGCTTCACCACCGCTGAGTGTCGGTGCAGCACGATCCAGAGTCAGGTAGGAAAGACCAATCTGGTTTAAAAAGTTCAGCCGTGAATTTATCTCTACCAGTATGTCTCTGGCAATTTCTGACTCACGCCCTTTTAACTTTAATTTGCCGAACCACTCGCCGGATTCACTGATAGATAACTCATTGAGTTCGGCGATGTTCTTTTTCTGGTAGATAACTGCAAGGGCCACCGGATTAAGTCGCCTGCCTGCACAGGCCTGACAGGTAACCTCCGTTTCGTCTTCCTGTAACCAATGGTCTTCCTCACCGCTTTGCTCTTCCTCGAACTCGGCACTGTAGATGCCAGTGCCGAAACAGTCCTCACACCAGCCATGTTTAGAGTTGTAGGAGAAAAGACGTGGATCCAGTTCCGGAAAGCTCGTGCCACAGTTCAGGCAGGCACGCTTAATGGAAAATAATTCGTCTTTGGTGCCTGCCTTGCCTGAAGCTGAAATTTTCAGCACACCTTTGCCATAGTCAAGCGCACGCTGTAGCAGCTCTGCTGTTTTCTTTTCATTGCGGGCGTTAATGGTAATCTCGCCGATTGGCAGATCGATATCGTGTTCAGTGAAGCGACTGAGTCTCGGCCACGGGTCAACCGGAATGATGTCGCCATCTACCCGCAGGTTGTCAAAGCCGCGTTTGTCGGCCCATTTGGCGAGATCGGTATAGTAGCCTTTGCGTGCAACAATCAATGGTGCGAACACCATTATTTTTTTACCTTTATGGGTTCTGCTGATCTGATCCTGTATGCCTTCAAGCGTTTGTGCGTCAATTGCTTGTTCGCAATCGGGGCAGTGTTGTGTACCGAGCTTGACGAACAGCAAGCGCATAAAGTGATAGAGCTCTGTCATGGTCGCAACAGTACTCTTGCGACCACCACGACTGGTGCGCTGTTCAATAGCGACCGTTGGCGGTATTCCCAGAATAGCATCCACATCCGGACGTGAAGCTGGCTGCACAAATTGTCTGGCATAGGCGTTGAGTGATTCGAGATAGCGGCGCTGACCTTCGTTGAACAGAATGTCGAATGCGAGTGTGCTTTTACCGCTGCCACTCAAGCCGGTAATTACGGTGTACTTGTCATGTGGAATCTGTACATCGATGCCTTTAAGATTATGCTCGCGAGCACAGACAACACTGATATTGTTGTCTGTGTATACGCTCGAGTCTTCTGCTACATTGGCAAGTGCCGACTTCGCGCGACTGAATTCATCAATGGCGTTTTCGTAATCGGTAAGTGATTTTCCGGTGTGACTCTTTTTCAGGCGTTTGATAGTTGCAATCGTACCGACACCAATAATCTCTCCGCCCGCGTCTCCACCTTCAGGGCCGAGGTCGATAATCCAGTCGGCGTTACTGATGACATCGAGATTGTGTTCAACAACGATCAGTGAATGACCTTCCTCAAGTAGCTGGTCGAAGGCGAATAGAAGCTTTTTGATGTCATCAAAGTGTAAGCCTGTTGTCGGTTCATCAAACAGAAAGAGTTTTTTATCGGCGTTTGATCTGGCTGTTTTTTTTGCTTTTGCAAGATGAGAAGCAAGTTTTAGTCGCTGTGCTTCCCCGCCGCTGAGGGTTGGTACAGGTTGTCCAAGTGTCAGGTAACCCAGCCCAACATCAATTAACGGCTGCAGTGCTTTTAGCACCTCTTTGTAGGCTGAAAAGAACTCTACGGCATCATCTACAGTCATTTTCAGCGCGTCCGATATGCTGATAGATAAACCTGTATCCGGGTGTACCAGTTTAATGTCGAGCAATTCTTCGCGATATCGGCTGCCGTTACAGGCATGGCAACGCAGGTAGACATCACTCAGAAATTGCATTTCCACATGTTCGAATCCGTTGCCGGAGCAGGTCGGGCAACGCATACCGGAGTTAAAACTAAAGCTGCTTGCGGTGTAGCCACGCCTTTTGGCTTCCGGGTCTTCGGCAAACAGTTTTCTTATACCGTCAAACGCTCCGGTATAGCTCACCGGATTGGAACGTGCCGATTTACCTATCGGTGACTGGTCGACCATCACGACTTCATCAACCTGTTGATGACCGGTGACGGATTTGTGTTCACCTGCAAGTTCAGAGGGTTTGCCTTTGATGCGGCACAGTGCCTTGTATAAAGTATCTTGTATCAGTGTAGATTTTCCGGAACCGCTGACACCTGTAACACAGACCAGTTGATTCAGTGGAAACTCAACATCAATGGATTTAAGGTTATGTTCGCTGGCGCCTTTAACTGTGATACTAGCTTGTGTTTTTTGTCTGGTCTGGTTTTTGGTTTTTCGACGCTCCAGTGTTTGTTCGCGTTTAAGGTAGGCGGCAGTTAATGATTTTTTAGTCGATGCGAGTTTACTAATACTGCCAAAAAAGGAAATCTCCCCGCCATGGCTGCCCGGCCCCGGTCCCATATCAATGACTTTGTCAGCGGCGAGTATTATTTGCGGGTCGTGTTCGACAACAAGCAGTGAATTGCCTGAATCACGAAGCCGTCTCAGTACATCGATAACCCGGTCGATGTCCCGTGGATGTAAACCGATGCTCGGCTCATCCAGTACAAACAGCGTGTTGACCAATGATGTGCCGAGCGCAGTTGTCAGGTTAATGCGTTGAACTTCGCCGCCGCTAAGCGTTCGCGATTGTCTGTCGAGTGTCAGATAACCGAGGCCAACGTCATTCAGGTATTTGATACGGGAGTTGATCTCTTCCATCAACATAGATGTTGCTTCATCGAGCGGGGCAGGCAGTTCAAGTGAATCAAAGAACCTGATGCAGTCACTCAATGGAAGTTGCATGACGTCATGTAAAATCAAGCCGGGTAGTTTTTTCAATTTTGATTGCGGCAATGTTGTGCCTTTGGGTACAAACCGGTCCTCGGGTTTGATGACACCTGCTGCGTTTTTTGCGGTACCGACCCGCCACCACAGTGCTTCCGGTTTTAGTCTCGCGCCATTGCAGGTAACGCACGGTGTGTAGGAGCGGTATTTGGACAACAATACCCGCACGTGCATCTTGTAGCTGCGTGTGTCCAGCCATTGGAAAAATCGCTTTACACCGTACCAGTGCTTGCCATCCCACTCACCTTCGCCCTGCAGTACCCATTTTTTTTGTCCTGCAGTCAGCTTTTTCCACGGAACTGTGGTTGGAATGCCATGTTTTTTAGCAAACTTTAATAAGTCTCTCTGGCAGATTTCATTGGTTTTTGTCTGCCACGGTTTAATAGCACCGCCGGCGAGAGTCAGTGATTCATCCGGTACAACCAGGTTGTAGTCGATCCCCATTGTACGCCCGAAACCACGGCATGCTTCACAGGCGCCTACCGGTGAATTAAAAGAGAAAAGACTGGCAGTGGATTCTTTGAATCTTTTGTCGCAGGTGGTACAAATAAAATCAGACGAGAAGTGTGTGGCTTTGCCAGCTTTGCGGTCTTCATCAACCGGATACCAGCTGGCTTTACCACGGCCGTGTTTGAATGCCGCCTCGAGTGCCTCGGTAATACGACCTTTATTTTCTTTCGTTGTGCGGAAGCGATCCTGAATTATTTCAATGGATTGTTTGCGATGTTTGTGAATTCTGGTGTAGCCCTGTTTTCGCAGCCACGTTTCAATTTCATCCTTGCTGAAGTTATCCGGTACCGCGACGGTGAATGTCACCATGGCGCGTTGTGTGGCGCGTTGTGTTTTGGCGTCGGATTTTTTCTCTGACAGCATATCAGTGACAATTTGATCCGGTGTATCGCGTGTAACTTTTTTACCACAACCGGGACAGTGCAGACTGGCGGCGCGGGCAAACAGGAGTTTCAGATGATCATTGAGTTCCGTCATTGTGCCCACTGTCGAGCGTGACGTGCGTACAGGGTTGGTCTGATCAATTGCGATCGCCGGTGGAATTCCGTCTATTCGATCAACTTTGGGTTTGTCCATGCGGTCGAGAAATTGCCTGGCGTAAGGCGAGAATGTCTCAACATAGCGGCGCTGCCCTTCCGCGTAGATGGTATCGAAGGCCAGTGATGATTTGCCGGAACCGCTGACACCTGTGATTACCACCAGCTCGCCGTGGGGAATTTTGATATCGAGGTGTTTTAAATTGTTCTGTGTCGCGTTGGTAACAACAATATTTTTCAGTGGCATTTGAGATCAGAAATTCCGCGGTTGGCCAGTATATATAATCTGTATCTCGTTTTAACCACTCTGTTGCCTGCGTCCGGAACTATGTTCCCGTAGTTCCGGTCAGAGTAGGGTTAATTCTTTAACAGTTCAGGTGCACTCAAGTGAAAAAAGTTCTTTTAGTTGAAGATGATCAGGATCTGGCGCAGCTCGTGTCGCTGCAATTGCAGGACATTGACGTGGAGTGCCGTTGGATTTCCAACGGTCGGGAAGCGCTCGAGGTGGTGACCAACGAAATATTCGACCTGCTGTTGCTTGATGTGATGCTGCCGGAAGTTGATGGTCTTGAGATTTGTCGTACTGTCCGGGCGGCAAATCGTCAAATACCCATCATGATGCTGACCGCCAAAGTTTCAGAGATGGATCGGGTTCTCGGGCTCGAGCTGGGTGCTGATGACTACATTACAAAACCATTCAGCATGATGGAACTGCTGGCCCGTGTAAAGGCGATGTTGAGGCGGGCCAACGTATCCACGGCTGCCAGTGTCGGGGCTGATCAATCACTTGAATTTAAAGATCTCAAGGTTCAAACGCAAAGTCGGCGTATTTATGTCAGTGATAAGGAAGTCGATCTAACACCCAAGGAATATGATTTGCTGCTACATTTCATTACTAATCCCGGTAAAGTGTTTTCCAGAATGGACCTGCTCGATAAAGTCTGGGGTTACCACTATGAGGGTTACCATCATACGGTCAACTCACACATTAACCGTTTGCGCACCAAAATAGAAAAGAATGCCGGGGAGCCCGAATATATCCTGACTCGTTGGGGTGTCGGATATGAGTTCGCCACGGAGTAACTCACAGAGTATTAGTCATTGATTAAATCGCTTTATGCCAAGCTTGCACTGGCACTGATTATATTGCTGTTTGTAACGGCAATTACCTATTCGGCGATTGCATACTATCTGACCCGCTCTTATACCATCGCTGATGCGCAGCGGGAAAACGCACATATAGCGCTCAACCTGTCTAATGAAATTACCCAGACTGTCAGCGGTCGTATTGACGGGCATTTGATTGAGCAGCTATTCCGTACGATGTCCATTGTTAATCCTGAAGTGCATTTATATTTGCTCAATCCGGAGGGTGGGGTTGTTTCAAGCTCGGTAGAGAGAATACCTTTGCAGCGTAACAAGATATCTCTTGATGCTCTGCAGGCGTTTCTAAGCCTTGACAGAACATTCCCGCTGTATGCTGAAGATCCGCTCTCTGAAGATTCTCCGGTGACTTTTTCTGTGGCCGAGATCAAGCGCGATAAAGAGCTATTAGGCTATCTTTATGTAACGCTTGAAGCTCAGGGTCAGGACAGTCCGCGTAAGTTAATCTCAACTATCGGTGTCTCGGCACTACTGGGAAGTTTACTGGTGTCGCTGTTGGCAGGTCTCTATGTTTTCAGGCGTATTACATCAAGGCTGCAATTGCTGAGCTCTGAAATTGAAGCCTTTCGAAATTCCGGTTTTCGAAACAACCTGGGTTATGGGGAGTTTTCTGCAGATACCTCAGATGATGAGATTTCGCGCCTGGGTGCAAGCTATGATGAAATGGCTACTCGAATTGTTGATCAAATCCATTTGCTCGAAGAGCAGGACAAAAACAGACGCAGATTTATAGCCAATATTTCACACGATCTGCGCACGCCATTGACCGCTACCCAGGGCTATCTCGAAATGGTGTTGCACAAGAAAGATAAACTTGGCGTTGAGCAACGTGAGCAATATCTCGGCATAGCATTGAAACACAGCAACCGATTGAAAGCTTTGATCAGTGACTTGTTTGAACTTGCCAAGCTTGAAGACCGTGCTGAAACCCTGCAGATGGAAACTGTTTCCATGTCTGAGGTAGTTGGTGACGTACAGCAAGGTTGTCTGCCGCAGGTCACTGCCAAAAATATTAAACTCGAATGTTTTGGAATGAACAAGCCAATCCGGGTGAAAGGCGAACTGGCACTGCTGGATCGAGTGATTAGTAATCTTCTGACTAACGCCATACAGTACACACCCGAGAATGGGGAGGTGGCGATAACACTTGAGCCTGATGAAGCACAGAACAAAGTACTGGTGAAGGTTGAAGACAATGGGCCAGGTATCGCGCCGGAAGAGTTGACCAAGATCTTCAGGCGGTTCCATCGTGCAGATAACGAACACAATGAAAAGGGAAATGCAGGTCTCGGTCTTGCGATCGCACAGCGTATTGTAGAACTGCACGGTGATACGCTGCGAGTTGAAAACACAGGTAACGGTACGCGCTTTTCATTCTGGTTGCCTGCAGCAGCATAAGTCTCGACCGCTCAGGTATTGCTTTTTTGTCTGCTGACAAGCCACACACCAGTCGCTGCCACCGCCATACCGGCCCATGCGATCAGGGTCATCTGTTCATTTAAAAACCACCAGGCGATGACGGCTGATACCGGTGGTACCAGAAAGAACAATGCTGAGACTTTTGTTGCCTCGCCCCGTCTTATCATCATCAACAGCAAGCTGATAGCCAGAATCGAATTACAGATCACCAAATAGGCCAGTGCTATTAGAAACGGTATGGTGACATTGATATTCATGGGTTCAAATACTGCCGCCAATGGCAGGGTAAAAAGAAACCCGACGGCGTATTGAACGACATTGCTGGTGAGCGGGTGGTGCTCGGTGCCGAAGCGTTTTTCCCAAACTGTCGCCGCGGTAAAAGAGAGCAAGGCGATGACTGAGAACACAACCACGATCAGACTCACAGGCTGCACGCTGGTATTGCCGGTAATCACGAGTACCGCGCCTGTAAGGCCAAGCAGCAAGCCAAGCCACTTTACCGTACCGACCTTCTCCTCAGACAGCCCGGGCATGACCACAGCGACCAGTATCGGTTGCAGTGATGTGATCAGCGCGACAGCACCTGCAGAACCACCGAGGGAAAATGCCGTCCATGCGGCACCAAAGTAGGTGACCTGAATTAAAAAACCGACAATAACCAGATGCAGCCACTGGCTTCGGTTGTTCGGAAGCTGTGGTCTGGTAATCAGGAACAGCGGCAGCAGCAATAACAAAACACAGAAATAGCGCAGTGCCAACAATGTCAACGGATCGGCATCGGCAATACCGATTTTGGCGACAGTGAAGCCTCCCGACCAGAGCAACAGGAAAATTGCCGGCGCACAACGGATCAGTAATGATTGATTCACAAAGAAATGCTCGGGAAGGCGCCGGGATAATGATATAACACTGTGTTAGCTTTTTGCCGGTCGGATTGTCAGTTGCGCGGTAAGGTTGGAGATGAATTGACTGAAACTTCCCGTGCGAGCATGACCCGGCCGTTAGCGCTACTAGGCTTTTACCAATTACACCACAATTTTCAAACGGGTAGATCTATGCAACTTTTACAGACTCACACCTTCACGAACGCCGTCAGAGGAGTTTTTATTACTCTGAGTCTGATGCTGATCGCTGCTTGTAGCAGTGAAGCACAGGACACTAAACAGCCACAGGCTGACACCGGCACGGCAGCTCCATCTTCCGGCACGCTTGTACTCTTGAAAACCTCAGAGGGCGATATCGAATTATCACTGGATGCAGAAAAAGCACCGGTCAGCGTTGAGAATTTTTTAGCCTATGCAGACAGCGGTCACTACGAAGGCACCATATTTCATCGCGTAATAGACGACTTCATGGTGCAGGGTGGAGGCTTTGATCGGGAGCTGCAGAAAAAAGCAACCCGAGATCCAATTAAAAATGAAGCGGCAAACGGATTGAAAAATCTAAAATACACTATCGCGATGGCAAGGACCCAGGTATGGGACTCGGCGACTGCGCAGTTTTTCATCAATGTTGCCGACAACGCGTTCCTCGATAAACAATATGCGGTATTTGGTACCGTTGTGTCAGGCAAGGATGTGGTCGACAAGATTGCCGCTGTGAAAACCGGTGCGGCTGGTCGGTTCAGGTCGGATGTACCAACACAGACGATAGTCATTGAAAGTGTCAGTCGTAAGTAGTTTTATAGCTATATAAAAAAGGCCTGCCCGGAGTCTCCGGGCAGGCCTTTTTGTTAGCCGGCGGGAAAGCTCAGTTTGTAAACTCCGGGTATGCTTCCATGCCACATTCACTGACGTCTGCACCTTCATACTCATCCTCGGCAGATATTCTGATACCGAAAATAAGCTTAATGATCAGCCAGACCACAAATGAAGCGACAAACACCCAGGTGAAGATCACGGCCGCTCCCATTGCCTGAGCGGCGAACGAGGTATCGGGGTTGGTGAGCGGCACGATCATCAGACCGAAAATACCCACAACGCCATGAACCGAAATTGCACCAACCGGATCATCAAGCCGGAGCTTTTCAAGTGCGATGATCGAATAGACAACAATCGCCCCTGCAACAGCGCCAAACAACGAAGCAAGTGCCGGAGTAGGTGTTGAAGGTTCTGCAGTGATTGCCACAAGACCCGCCAGAGCACCGTTGAGTGTCATGGTCAAATCTGCTTTGCCGAACATCAGTCTTGCAACGATCAGTGCTGATATAGCGCCGGCTGCAGCGGCGGTATTGGTATTCAGGAAAACAACGGCAACAGCATTGGCATTGGAGATATCACCAAGCTTCAGTACCGAGCCGCCGTTAAAGCCGAACCATCCCATCCAGAGAATAAAAGTACCGAGTGTCGCCAACGGCAGATTGGCACCGGGAATCGCATAGATCTGACCGTTCGGTCCAAACTTTCCCTTGCGCGAACCGAGCAGTATTACTCCTGCCAGAGCAGCGGCGGCCCCTGCCAGGTGAACAATGCCCGAGCCTGCGAAGTCGGAGAAACCAACACCGTCAACTGATAGTTCGAACAGGCCGAATACTGACTGACCGCCCCAGGTCCAGCTGCCTTCCATCGGGTAGATGAAGCCGGTCATGACGACGCAGAACAGCAGAAAAGCCCAGAGTTTCATTCGTTCAGCCACAGCACCCGAAATAATTGACATAGCGGTGGCGACAAAAACTACCTGGAAGAAAAAGTCTGAAGCATTAGAGTAGACGGAATCACCACTGAATCCTGCCGCTTGCGATTCAGCTAAAACGCTGGCCACAAGATCACCTGCCTGCTCAGCGCCATCGTTTTCAATGCCTGCCAACAGGTAGCCGCCACCGTACATTAACTGGTAGCCCACCAGCAGATACATGACACAGGAAATCGAATACAGTGCGACGTTTTTAGTCAGAATTTCAGTGGTACTTTTAGTTCTCACCAAACCTGCTTCAAGCATGGCAAAACCTGCTGCCATCCACATCACCAGTGCCCCGCAAACCAGGAAGTAAAATGTATCGATGGCGTACTGCAGTTCAAAAATTTGTTCTTGCATGATGCTTTCTCTTAATTCTGGAGTTTAGAGGGCCGAGTCGCCCGTCTCACCGGTTCTAATGCGTACTGCATGCTCGACGTCAGTGATAAAAATTTTTCCATCACCGATCTTTCCGGTGCTGGCAGCTTTACGTATCGACTCAACGACTGTGTCCACCAGTTGGTCGTCGACGACAGCATCGATTTGCGTTTTAGGCAGAAAGTCCACAACGTACTCGGCGCCGCGGTAGAGTTCAGTGTGGCCTTTCTGGCGTCCGAATCCTTTCACTTCGGTGACGGTGATTCCCCGAACGCCAATTTCTCCCAGCGCGTCGCGAACGTCATCCAGCAAGAAGGGCTTGATAATCGCGGTGATTTTTTTCAACAGATTCTCCTGATGTGCTGCCGGCCATCCGAACACCGGAATGGCAGAAAGACGGAATTTTTGTGTCTCATGGACGATAATCACTGCGAGTGATATTGTATTCTGCTAATTTTGCACTGGAGTGATGCATAAAATGCATCCTCCACAAGAATTCCCCGATAAAGGCTTGGTTATATGAGGTATTTATTGCCACTTCACTACATTGATACCGTCGCACGTAGCGGCTCGATTCGACGTGCTGCAGACAAGCTGGCAATCACCTCGACAGCACTGAACCGTCGCATACTGGCAATGGAAGATGAGCTTGGTGTGCCTATTTTCGAGCGATTGCCGCGTGGCGTGCGTCTAAGCACGGCCGGTGAGCTGATGATTCAGCACATCCGCTCACAGATCGCAGATATGGAGCGCGTGCGTTCACAGATTGCGGACTTGAGTGGCGCCCGGCGCGGACACGTTTCTATTGTTTGTGGTCAGGCGCTGTTGCCACATTTTATATCTGAGCAGATCGCACTTTATCGCAAGGAACATCCTGCTGTGACCTTCAGCGTGAAGGTTTGTGATCGAAAAGAAGCGATAGAACAATTAACCTCATTTGATGCTGACATATCGGTAGTGTTTGAACCATTCAGAACGGCTGAGTTTCAACCGCTCGGCAGAGTTGAACAGCGTGTAAGAGCGATTATGTCTGCGTCTCATCCACTGGTGTCTAAACAAAAACTGAGTTGGAGTGATCTGTTGTCCGCCTCTGTGGTTCTGCCTACCGCAAGCAATGGTATGCGTTTTATCCTTGATGATGCGATGCTTCGTAAAGGTGATGAACTGAAAAAAATTATTGAATCGGATAATTTTGATTTTATAAAAAATTATCTGATTCATGAAGACTGTATATCGTTTCAGTTACCGATAGGTCTCAGGCCCGACAATGCCGGCACTGATACCGATAATCAAATAGTCAGTCGTGAGATCGAAGAACGTGCTTTACCGGGAGGAAATTTATATGTCGCTCAGTTAAAGGGTAGAATCCTGCCAGTCGCCTCTGCGTTGTTTGCCAACTCTGTTGTGAAAGAGCTTGAGTTACGCTATGCCACAGCTGTTGAATCTGAAAACAGCATTGATACAGCAGCAGGTACTCAACGCAACAAAAAGGTCACTTAATGTCTGATGTATTAACAGCAGCGCAATTAAGCAGTTTTCATGAAGATGGTTTTCTGATTGAACGCGGCCTTGCCGGTAAAGAACTGATAACCACGATGAATCAAGTTGTTGATGATTCTGTCAACCCGGCGCTTGCACCTGTCGAATATGAAGCCGATGTGCATTATCCGGGTGCACCGGAAAGTAAGATCGCACCCGGCGGGCAGACACCAAGGCGGCTGCTGAATGCCTACACCCGTGACGCGGTTTTCAGGCAATGGGCCAACAGCACAGAAGTCGTCTCCCGCTTGAAACTGATGCTCAACTGTAACCGGGTGATGGTGTCACAGAATCATCATAACTGCGTGATGACCAAGCATCCCGGTTTCAGCAGTGTGACTTCGTGGCATCAGGATATTCGCTACTGGTCTTTTGATCATCCGGAGTTAATCAGTGTCTGGCTCGCACTCGGACCTGAGCGATCGGAAAATGGCGGCCTGTTGTTAATACCCGGCTCGCACCGATTGAATCTGGAACGGGGCCGGCTGGATGCAGCTCTGTTCCTGCGCAGTGATATTCAGGAAAACAGAACCTTGATAGAGCAGGCTGTACCAGCGCAGCTCGAAGCCGGTGATACATTGTTCTTTCACTGTCGTACTTTTCATGCAGCAGGTCAGAACGAAGCGAGTATTGTCAAGAAATCACTGGTATACACTTACCATGATGTTGATAACTGCTCTATTCCCGAGACTCGCTCAGCGGTTCATAACGATATCATTGTTGGCGAGTAACGCCATTTTTAGTGGAAGTTTTCATGATAAAACTGACCAATGCGAATATTAAAAACTCGGTGTTTGTAGATATTAATCTTTCAGACAGTAAGTTTGAAGACGTCAACATGAAGCGCTCCGCTATCACCGATGTGTCTTTAAAAGACAGTGTTCTTAACGACGTCGATTTAAGCAATGTTGAAATATCCAACGCCAAGCTTGATGGCATGACAATAGAGGGCGTGCCTGTGCAAGCTTTGTTTGCGGCCTATCATGCACAGAACGACGGCGGCCCGTCAGATGCAGGGTAGTGGGTCGTTTGGAAAGTTCGGTAACACGGATCGAAGCCACAGTCGCCATAGCTGCGTTGCCCTCATTGATAAGGCTTGGATTCGACGTAGGCCCTGCTATGCCTGCATTTTTTCGCCTTGCTATGACAACTGTGGCTGTGAAAAGTCTGTTATCGAACTTCCCGCACGACCCACTAGCGAACCAGTTTTTCTACGCTGCCATCGGAACTGCCGAGTAACAGAACGTCT
>CAZKAQ010000028.1:0-34536 GCA_964550655.1 uncultured Granulosicoccaceae bacterium | reverse complement strand
ACCTGTTTAGCGATAATGACTCTGGGTGCCGAATCCTCATGAATAATGCAGGTTAAAGATCAACCGAGATGCCGTCGATTTCGTGAATAGTCCGGGTTAATGTTCACAAGTTTTATCAAGGTGCGCTACGTTACACCGAAAACCGTGCCTATACTGTTTCCGGTGGTTCTTGGCGGGTTTCCTGCATCGGTCATGGGTGCAGAGTTGCCCGGTACTACGGAATCAGTTGCCTGAATCTAAACAATATAAACTGAAGAGATTGTTATAAATGAATATTGATGCGTCTATTTTTCGGGCATATGACATCCGCGGCGTTGTCGCTGATGCACTGACTCCGGATGCGTGCGAGCAGATTGGCAGAGCTTTCGCCAGTGAGGCTTTGGCACGTGGGCAGAAAGTAGTGAATCTGGCGCGGGACGGACGATTGTCTGGTCCCGATCTTATTGCAGCGCTCAGCAGAGGTATTCAGAGCGCCGGCTGCGATGTCATTAACATCGGCATGGTTCCCACGCCTGTGCTGTATTTTTCAACCTATCACCTTGAAACCGGTACCGGCATCATGGTTACCGGGAGTCATAATCCGCCCGAGTATAATGGTCTTAAAATGATGATCGGTGGCGATACCTTGTTTGGTGAAGGTATCCAGCAACTCTATCAGCGCATTGTCAATGACGATCTTGCCAGTGGTGAAGGTAGTTACTCCGAAACCGATGTACTCGATGCCTACCTTGATCGCATTATTGGTGACATCAAATTAACACGCAAAATGCGAGTTGCCAGTGACTGTGGCAACGGTGTTGCGGGAGTTTGTGCAACCAGACTTTTTACTAAACTTGGTTGTGAAGTTCACGAGTTGTTTGCAGAAGTGGACGGCAACTTTCCGAATCACCACCCGGATCCTGCCAAAGTAGAAAATCTACAGGACATCATGGCGCTGGTTGAAAAAGAAAAACTCGATCTTGGTCTTGCGTTTGATGGCGATGGTGACCGTGTTGGTGTCATCGATGACAAGGGGCAGATAATCTGGCCGGACAGGCAAATGATTTTGTATTCGCGTGACATCCTTGATCGTAACCCGGGTGCAAAAATTATCTTTGATGTGAAATGCTCAACTTTGTTACCCAGGGCCATCAGTGAGGCGGGCGGTGAGCCGGAGATGTGGAAGACCGGGCACTCTTTTGTGAAAGCGCGGATCAAAGAGACTGGTGCGGCACTCGGTGGTGAGATGAGCGGGCATATTTTCTTTAAAGAACGCTGGTACGGGTTTGATGATGCACTTTATTCAGCGGCGAGGCTGCTGGAGATTGTCTCGCGCGATAATCGCTCTGTCAGCGAAATCTTCGCTGAGATCCCCGATAGCGTTAACACTCCTGAGCTGGGTATCAAGTTTGCCGAGGGAGAGCACCACAAATTTATGCAGTCGTTCGTCGACAGTGCTGACTTTGCCGGTGCAAAATTGACCACGATTGACGGCATACGAGCTGACTTTGATCATGGCTGGGGACTGGTACGTGCCTCGAATACCACACCATCGCTTGTAATTCGATTCGAAGCTGATTCACAATCAGACCTTGAACAGATTCAATCGAGTTTCCGTACAGCGATGCTGAAAGTGGATCCGAGTATTGAGTTGCCTTTTTAAGCCCCACTTCCTGATCTGAAAACTGCTGATCAAATTGATCAGCCGCTGAGTCAGTTAATTTAAGGGGTTACTGGAGAACCCCTTGGATACAACTGCTGCACATCATACCGCCCGTGTCCTCAACGAGGCGCTGCCCTACATACAGAAGTTTTCCGGCGAGACGATTGTGGTCAAGTATGGCGGCCACGCGATGTCTGACGAGGCGTTAAAGCGAAGTTTTGCCAGTAATATTGCACTGATGAATCAAATTGGTATCCACACCGTTGTGGTGCACGGTGGTGGCCCACAAATCAAACAACTGCTTTCCCAGCTCGGCAAAAAAACCGAAACCGTGCAAGGCATGCGTGTCACTGATGCAGAGACCATGGATGTCGTCGAGATGGTGCTTGGTGCGCAGGTGAACAAAAGCATCGTCTCTTTGTTAAGTCAGGTTGGCTGTCCGGCGGTGGGTCTCACAGGTAAGGACGGCGGATTGATTAATGCCGTGCCGATGGTGCTTGAGGGTGATGCCGATCTTGGTCAGGTCGGTGAGGTTGAATCAGTGAACCGGTCGATCATTGACACCTTGCGCGAGGGTGGTTTTATACCGGTTATCGCACCGATAGGTGTTGGCAGGGATGGTCGCAGTTATAATATCAATGCTGATCTGGTAGCCAGCGCGGTAGCGTCGGAGTTAGCAGCAGAAAAACTCCTCTTACTGACAGATACTGCCGGCATTCTCGATAAGCACGGCACGCTGCTGTCCGGCTTACTGCCAGCGGATATTGATTCCCTGATAGACAATGGCACGATTTACGGCGGCATGCTGCCCAAAGTGCACTGTGCACTGGAAGCCGTAAAGAATGGTGTGGCAACCGCTACCGTGCTTGACGGCAGGGTTGAGAATGCAGTGTTGCTGGAGCTTTTCACCGATGCCGGTGTGGGTACTCAGATCAAATCAAACCAGTAGCATCAGCTGTCTGCGCGGTCGGATTAATCCCGGCCAAATTCTCGCGGCGATAACTAGTCGCTATAAACAGCAGTTGATGCGCTGGTGGATTTCAATTGACGATAGCGCAGTATGTCGCGATCGTACTGAATAATGAGTTGTCTTCTCTCGCGCAACTTTGATGTAATCAATGCATCGGTACTGTCGATACTGCGCAAAACTGCAATGCGGTCTGACTCATGTGCATCACTTGGACTCAATGATCTCTCTACCCGTTGCGCGATACGTTTCTCAATAGAGAAGAGCCGGTTGTTGAGAATTACCAGCTGTTCATGCATACGTGCGATAGAACCATCAATATGCGTCACGCGTTTGTCTCGCGAGGTGATCAGATCGGATTCATTGGGAAAGGCTCTGAGTAGCGCTTCGTCGCGCTGCTTTTTCTCTTTCTCACGTTGAGCCTCACGATCCAGTCGCAATTGTTCCTGTTTGCCTGGAATAGTTTCGAGAGTCACACCCTGCTGACTGATTACCTGAGTAGTCTCCTCAAAACTCGAGGGAGGCGGTCGATCCTGATAGGAAATGTTACCGTTCTCGTCGACCCATTTATACCAGCGTGCGCTGGCTGGGGAAGTTATCATAGCGGCAACCGTTACTACAGCGATTACCGAGGTCGCGCGTGTCAGCCAGTGATTCACCGCGTTTGCAGGCGAAAGTTTCCCTTTGTTTCGCATCGCATTATGTTGTTCTGACTTATTCATTCTCGAAAATCCGGATTCGTCAAGAATTGACTTCGGTGAACTGGCAACTCGCTCCAGCGTTTTTCTGATCCTAGAAGTTATAGCGGTTGATCGGAAAAATAATTGAGCGTCGACCTGGAATGATCTGTTTTTTTATGTTTTGTAATGCAATGTGGCCAGACGTAAGGCTGTATTAGCTGCTGAAAAAAACGATGCTGGCCCTGTTTATTACGCAACCTGTCACCTGTTATCCGGATAAAACATGAAAGTCATCACATTAAACTGCAACGGCATACGTTCAGCGGCCAGGAAAGGCTTTTATGACTGGATGAAAAATCAACGTGCTGATGTGATTTGTTTGCAGGAAACCAAGGCGCAGGAACATCAACTGAGCGATGAGTTGTTTCATCCGAAGGGTTATCAACGGTATTTGTGCGACGCTGAAAAGCCGGGCTACAGTGGAGTGGCTGTCTATACCAGGCACAAGCCTGAGAAAGTTATTCACGGCATCGGCGATGAGCTGATTGATCGAGAGGGCCGCTATCTGGAAGTGAATTTTGCAAAGCTATCAGTGGTGTCGCTTTATATGCCGTCAGGATCATCCGGTGATATTCGGCAGGAGTTCAAAATTCGTATGATGGATATCATGCTGCCACATTTGCTGAAACTTAAGAGAAGGAGGCGTCAAACCATTGTTTGTGGTGACTGGAATATCGCCCATACCAAAGCTGATATCCGCAATTGGCGTGGTAATCAGAAAAATTCGGGATTTTTGCCTGAAGAGAGAGAATGGCTGACGCAACTGTTCGATAAGCATGGATTTGTCGACGCTTTTCGAGCTTTGCCGCAGAAGGAACATGAATATACCTGGTGGTCAAATCGCGGTCAGGCTTACGCGAATAATACGGGCTGGCGGATTGATTATCAGATCACGACACCCGGATTGGCAAGTGCCGTTAAAAAAGCTTCGGTCTACCGTGATCAACGCTTCTCTGATCATGCACCCTTATCTGTAACCTACGATTCTGATAGCCCGGGCTGGCAGAAATAAGCAAAGCCGGTGTTCGCTTAAATGCTGTGAATAATCACTGGTAGTTTTCAGTGACAAGCTTCAACTGTGTTGAAGATTTATCGTTGGAACCAGACGCTGATTTATCTGTAGTAGTTTGGTTGAAAGTTGAGGCTGTCTCTCGTGTTTTGTTATTGGATGCCTGTTGTGTTGATGCCGGCCACCATGCTTTGGCAGACAGGGCTTGATTCATCGCATTTGCGAGTTCAGTCATAAAAACTTCGCGTGAGGTATCGCCTGTCAGTCGTTCACCCAGCAGAGGTTCCTGTAGTATCTCACCGTAGGTGTGATCACTCATGCGCCAGTGTATAACGTACCAGGGTTTCATGTCATTCCACACTTTAATGCCAAGCAGTATGCTGGCAAACAGAAGAAGGTAGACGAAAATAAAACCACTGGATTTATTGTCTAAAAGATCAATCGTGAGAGTAACGAAAAACACCAGTATGCATAGAATCAACAAGCCTTTGCAAAGACGGCGATTAAAAGCAGTGGTTCGATAAAAATGTTTGTGCAGGCTGATCATATGTTCAAACATATAGGTTTTCAGCATGCGATCTAACGGGTCTATGTAGGCAATACGTGTGTCTGTAACGAGAAATAATCCTTTTCGAAAAATCTCATGCTCACCTGGAAAAGCCTCGATTTCCTTAGGCTTTGGGGAAATCCAGTCCTGAAAACGTTGTGCATGTGATTTTGACTTTGTTTTCGGTTCCCTTGAAGGCTCCTGATGTTTAGCGATAACACCTGCATTTTTCTGCACTCGGTTTCTGGCAGAGAGTTTTTTTAACAAAATAAATGAAGATGTATTCAATTGCATTGTTACTTTACACAGCGATAAATTTGCGTCGGAGGAAGGTTCAGCCACACGATCGGTGTGCTGCTTACAGATGAAAAGTGACTATTCAGGTTATTGATAAAATATCTGCCGCGCGATCGGTACCTGGCACCCAGATAGACAATAGATACAAACACACCACCCGGTGGAAGCGCGTTACTGATGACATCCATCATTTCATTCTGATCCGTCTCATCAAATATTGTCCAGGGCAGACTTGAAATAATCCTGTCTGTGTGAGTGCAATTGTTTTGTTTAAGCCACACAGGCAGTGTTGTCGCTGCCGCGTGATAGACAGAAGCATCGGGGCAGCGGTTTTTTGTAGCAGTAACAAATGTTCGATTCAGTTCTATCGCAAAAAATTTCTGCTTGCAGTTCAGGCCTCGCAGTATTTGTTCTGTAAAAACACCTGTGCCGGGTCCCAGCTCAACGACGGTTTTCGCATTGGCTAAACTCGCGTGCCTGATGACCTTTTTTGCCAGTGATTTAGATGAGGGTGCAATTGCCCCTGTGGTGGCCGGTTGGTGAGCCAGTTGTCTGGCAAAGTCGGTGTAGCTGAATTCTGGACGCGCCGCAGGTGGCGTAACCCGGGCTTCTTGTGTGACAGGACGGAGCATTTATTTAGAACCTTATTGTTAGTTGCTGCTTGCTTCGCCTGCAAATTACCGACGTGCATTTTTTGGGTTTAATGTTTTGAACTGCCAAATGTTTTGAACTGCCAGAGGAGAGTTTATCCGCTAACTGTCTGTTAAATCCATTGCACCTATTACATCAAACGGGATTGGCGTAGGCCAGGTCGCTACCTGCACGGTGCCTGACAGCTCATAGTCGAGGTTGAGAGATTTTCCTTGTAGTAATGTCTTCAGCGTGCTGGCAAGACGATCAAGGCCTGCTGTAACATCCAGAGACAACAAAGCTTCGCTGTTGGCGGGAACAATGACAGACTGGGTGCTTTTGCCGTTTGCAATGTTAGTGTCGTTGAAGCGGGCAACGAAATTGATTGCCTCGACGGGAATGTCAAACCCGTTAGGATTTATCATTCTCAGTTGAAATCGTAATTTTTGTTCGGCTGCATTGATGTTGAGTGGTCTGACACTGACCAGTTCTATTGTCGGTTTGACTGGTTTGGTAATCACCCCCGCACAAGCGGAAAGTGCCAGTGAACCGATTAGTAAACAGAACAGACCCAGCTGTTTGATGTGCACTCGGGAGTCTCCCTGATTGATAATGCAAAAGCGAGTGTCAGAATAGCTCGCGATCGGTACCTGAAAGTACCGTGCAGTATAACATGCGGGGGAGGTATTTTTACCGTGTCGTCACGGCCTGGGGAGTATTTCGGGTCGGCAGAAAGCTACCGACCCGTGGAAGTTCTTACTGTTGCAGCAGTTCTTGTAGTTCGTTCAGCTCAGCCGCTGCCTGCTCAAGGATTTGTTGCGGATTTTGCAAATCTATCCCAGCTTGCTGAAGCTTTCTTGGTAGCAACAGGTTAACCACGCTTGGCACAGACTTGTTTTCTTCCTCTGGCAATTGACTCTCAATTGTCAGCAACGCCGCGGTAACCAGATCCGCATAGGTTATTTCACCGGTGTGATTGCGATAAAAATCGCGCGCCGATTCTGCAGCCTCGATAAAGTTCTCGTTGAACCCCCATGCACCAAGGAGCCAACTCCCCACGGCTTCGCGCAGATTACGTGATGAGCTCTGCAGAGATTCAGCATCGGCGAATTCATCGGCGTGCTTGTTAGCGTGACCGATTACTGCCAGTTCGCCGATGTCTGCCATCAAACCCACCAGGTGAGCCCGTTCATCAGTCAGATGTGGTATGGACTTGGCGAACACTTTACAGATCGCAGCAGTCAGGGTGGCGCGTCGCTGATAACTTGCCATCTGTTGTTCAATAGCCGGATTGGCTGCCTGCCATCCTTGCTCGGAAGGGATCTTCAAAGCGAGTTGATTGACACTTTCAACACCGAGTCGTGTTATAGCACCACGCATCGTTTGAGTGGTTTCACCTGCAGTCAGCTTGTTGGCTTCGTGCATTGTGTGCGCAGTTAACGCCGGGTCTGCTGCCAACGCCAGTGACAGCTCAGGTATGCCTGTTGTGCCACGGTTAATCAGTGCCGCGATTTTCCGGGTTACTTCACTCTTGCAGCTGAGAGCCATAGAGCGTTGTTCAAACGACTCAACAATACTATCAAATATGATGTTGTCTTTTTCGTATACCCGTACGTCGTGGACTTTGGTTGCGTTCTTCTGTTGTTCTTTTAACAGAATCTCGAACAGCTCCTGGCCGAATCGCACAAGGGTCGCTGTGGTTTTGGTATTGATGGAGTGATGTTGAGTAAATTCTTTCAGTACCGGCTGTAAGGCGCGGCTGGTGTTGGCCTCAACAGCCTGTGTGTCGTCCTTGTCTTTGGCATTGCGAACTTCAACCTGCCCGTCGAGGACATAAGTGAACCATCGGTGCTCCTTGTTTGCAGCAAGGGAGGTTGAACGATTCATGTTAACGGTGGTTGTCGATTTACAGATCGTCAACCGGTTTGCTTCGTTAAGATCCGAAATCGGTGACAAGCGAGCTGCAAGCGCCATCATTTCACTGAAGTCATTGTCTTCTGTTTCGGCGGATGCTGAAGGTTTGGAGTCGAAATTGAACACGGTCTACGCCCATTAATTTATTGTTGCTATAGCTTTCCATCGGCGGGCGAAGCTGAAGGTTTAGGTTTTTTTGTAGTGAGTTGTGGCAGGGCGGCGTGACCAATGGTCATACAGTCAGGATGAGTCACCTGGGTGCTGTAAAATGTGCAGCCAGCGGACTTTTTTCAGTTACTACCAGCAGGCATTTCTATACGTCTCAAGGGTTTTGGTATGCTGAAAGACACCGTCTCAATTGCACCTGCGACTTCATTCACATTTGTTGCACCGCAAACCCCAAGATGCGTAATCACCTGTTGTACCAACTCCTCCGGTGCTGATGCGCCGGCTGTCACGCCGATCTTCTGCCGGCCTTTCAGCCACTCGTCCTTGATTGCCGCTGCATCGGTAATCAGATACGACGGTATACCGGCACGTTCTCCGAGTTCGCGCAAACGATTAGAGTTGGAGCTGTTTTGTGCCCCGACAACCAATAGAATATCGGCGCTTTTGCAGAGCACTTTCACAGCATCCTGTCGATTCTGGGTGGCGTAGCAGATATCGTCCTTGCGTGGTGCTGCAATGGCTGGAAAACGCTGCTTGAGCCTTTCGATGATGTCGTGCGTATCGTCAACAGAGAGTGTGGTTTGCGATACAAAGGCGAGGCGGGCCGGGTCTTTCACTTCTAGTGAATCTACATCTTCGGGCTTTTCGATTAACAAAATACGACCACCCCACCGGGTTTCATAGCGTCCCATGGTGCCTTCTACTTCCGGGTGCCCGGCATGACCTATGAGAATCACCTCACGACCTTCTTTTGCATATTTAATGACTTCAATATGCACTTTAGTTACCAGTGGGCAGGTGGCGTCAAAGACTTGTAATTGACGAGACTCGGCTTCGCTCTCCACTGCACGCGATACACCGTGAGCAGAAAAAATTACCGTACTGTCGTCTGGCACCTCATGCAGTTCATCAACGAAAATTGCACCCTTGTCGCGCAAGCCATCTACCACGTACTTATTGTGGACAACTTCATGACGAACATAGATTGGTGCACCGAATAGCTCGAGTGCACGTTCTACAATTTCGATCGCACGGTCAACACCTGCACAGAACCCTCTCGGGTTGGCCATCAAAATTTCCATAGTATTCTCAACTATTAGTGTTTGCTTGCAGAGTCTTCTTTTGGATCTTCGTCTACAAAAAAAGAACTGATTATGATTAAAGCGGTACCGACCAAGATCGCAGAATCTGCGATATTAAACGAAGGCCAGTAGTAGGTATTGCCCTTCCAGTTGGCGAACCATTGAATAAAGTCGACGACATAACCAAACCTGATGCGATCAATGACATTGCCGACTGCGCCACCGAGTACCAGAGCCAGCCCGAAACCGAGCCATTTCTCGTGGTTTTTTAAACGGAACAGCCAGATGGTCAGCACAATGCTAATAACCACAGCCACAATGGTGAAGAACCATCGTTGCCAGCCACCGGCATTGGCCAGAAAGCTGAATGCAGCACCATAGTTGTGCATCAGGGTGAAGTTAAAGAATGGCATCACCGGATTCTGTTCATGTATACCCAACTGTGAGCTTGCGATGTATTTGGTGATCTGATCAAGCACGATTGCAATGATGGCAATGCTGAAATAAATCTTCTTCATGAGTATGTTTTTGTCGTTGGCCGAGTCATTTGATTAGGTATGGCGGCGAGGTTCGCCATCACCGTCGATATTCTGCACACAGCGACTACAGAGCTCGGGGTGATTTGCGTCACTGCCAACATCCGTTCTGTGATGCCAGCATCGACCGCACTTTGGAGCGTCTGAGGCCATGGCTTCGATCCAGACTTCGACGTTGTCAGTATCCGCTTTTTCAGCGCTATTGGTTTTATCAGCCAGTGGTTTCACTGTAGCTTCTGAAGTAATCAGCAAAAAGCGCAGTTCATCACCAAGTCTGCCAAGTATCGATTGTGTAGTTTCATCACAGTACAGCGTCACTTCAGCATCCAGTGGTCCGCCGATCTTTTTCTCTACACGTAGTTTTTCAAGTGACTTTGCTACCGCTATTCGCACTGTGACCAGCTGATCCCACTCTTCAATACTGTAGAGTGCATTGTCGTTGAGTGGTTTGAGCCGCGTGTAATAGGTTTCAGTAAAAACAGTCTCACTGCGTTCGCCTGGCAGGTGATTCCATATCTCCTCTGCTGTGAAGCTCAGTACCGGTGCAATCCAGCGAGTCATGGCCTCTGCAATATGATACATCGCAGACTGGGCAGAGCGTCGTGCGTGACTGTCGGCTTTGGTGGTGTACTGTCTGTCTTTTACGATATCCAGATAGAACCCACCCAGTTCCGTGGTGCAGAAGTTATGCAGTCGCTGATAAACAACATGGAATTGATAGTCATCAAATGCTGTGCGTATGTCATTCTGCAGTGCCAGTGTGCGATCAATTGCCCACTGATCCAGTGCAAGCATTTCTTCTATTGGAATTAAATCGCTTGCCGGATTAAAACCGTTGGTATTGGCTAACAGGAATCTGATAGTGTTTCTGATACGTCGATAGGAGTCTGACATGCGATTGAGAATTTCATCAGAGACACTCATCTCACCACTGTAGTCTGCAGAACATACCCATAGTCGTATGATATCTGCGCCCAGTGTTTTCATAACTTTTTGCGGTGCGATAACGTTGCCGACGGACTTCGACATTTTGCGACCCTTGGCATCGACAGTGAATCCATGCGTCAATACCTGCCTGTAAGGCGCGATACCATTGATAGATGTACTGGTTAACAGTGATGAATGAAACCATCCGCGATGCTGATCAGAACCCTCCAGATACATATCAGCAGGGTAGGGCTGGCCGCGCTTCTCTAATACATGCGAGTAAGTAGTACCGGAATCAAACCAGACATCAAGCACATCAGTCGACTTCTCGTATTGATCAGCATCTTTTTTTATAAAATCTTCTGTGCCTAGATCAAACCAGGCTTGTATGCCGCCTTTTTCGATGTGCTGTGCCGCCTGCTCCAGTAGTTCAAGCGTGTCGGGATGTGGTTCACCACTCTCTTTGTGGATAAACAAAGGAATAGGCACACCCCAGTAGCGTTGTCTGGAGATACACCAGTCAGGTCGTTTATCAATCATGCTGTCGATACGTGCTTCGCCCCAGGCTGGCACCCAGCGGACGGTTTTAATGGCGGCCAGTGCATCGCGTCTGAGGTTTTCTTTTTCCATACTTACAAACCACTGAGGTGTAGCACGGAAAATAATAGGTGTGCCGGTGCGCCAGCAATGTGGATAGCTGTGCATGAATGATTCACTGAGCACCAGCTTTTTCGCGTTTGTCAGTTCTTCCAGAATATGTGCTTCAACTTTGTAGACATGTTCACCCGCAAATTTTTCCACATAAGATTCATAGGTGCCGGTCGCGCTGACATTATTCAATAAACCAAGATCGTATTTTTTACCGGTGATAAAGTCGTCAACACCATGATCAGGTGCGGTGTGCACCGCACCGGTGCCTGCTTCTGTGGTGACATAGTCGCCCAGTACCACTAACGATGTACGATCATAAAAAGGATGTTGCAGTTGGTGTTTCTCGAGTGCTGCACCTTCGAAAGTGGAGATGGCTTTAAAGGTTTCGCAGCTGTAGCGATTCATGCAGTCTTTAATGAGTTCAGTCGCCAGAACAATGCACTCCGGACCGTTACCAAGATCACACTCGATAACCGAGTATTCAAGCTCGGGATGAAGAGCCACCCCGAGGTTGCCGGGGATGGTCCATGGTGTTGTTGTCCAGATAATTACAGACAGTGGCAGATCTGTGCGATCACTGTTGCAGGCACTATGAAGGGCTGCGTTATCCACTGCGCTAAACCGGACATCAATAGAGGTGGATTTTTTGTCCTTGTATTCAACTTCTGCTTCTGCAAGGGCAGAGCGTGCACCAACACTCCAGTAAACCGGTTTGGTGCCTTTATAGACATGGCCTTTTTTTATCATTTGTCCGAGCGATCTGACAATGCCGGCTTCGTTCTCGTAAGCCATGGTCAGATAGGGGTTATCCCACTCACCGAAGACACCAAGTCTTTTAAAGTCTTCCCGCTGACCGTCTATTTGCTCAGCCGCGTACTCACGGCAGCGTGCTCTAAAGGTTGCTTCATCGATGTCTTCACCGGGTTTTCCGATTTCAGATTCAACCTTGTTTTCAATCGGCAGACCGTGGCAGTCCCAGCCGGGAATATAAGGTGAGTCGTAACCATCGAGCTGTTTGCTCTTTACGATCATATCTTTAATGACTTTATTCACTGCATGACCGATATGAATGTCGCCGTTCGCATACGGAGGGCCATCGTGCAGGACAAATTGTTTATCGCGATTAGCTGATGCGCTGCGAATTTTTTTGTAGATGTCCAGCTCTTGCCAGCGAGCCAGGGTCTCTGGTTCTTTATTGGCCAGATTTCCACGCATCGGGAAATCGGTTTTAGGCAGATTTAGCGTATGTTTGTAATTACTCACCTGGAGTCTCTGTCTGTCAGTGCTGGATTAAATCGGTTTGAGAAAGTGCTATGTCTTGCTGGTAAACCATTGTCGGGCGTTTTGTTCATCGGTTGCAATAGCAGCCTTGAGTTCATCGAGCCCTGCAAATTTTTTCTCATCTCTGAGTTTATGCAAAAATGTCACTCGCAATCGTTGGCGGTAGAGGTCCGAGTTAAAGTCAAGAACATAAACTTCAAGGCTAAGCCGCAGGCCTTTGACAGTGGGTTTTACGCCAATATTCGCAATGCCCTGTAGCTTCTTATCACCATGGCCCGTTACAGACACGGCATAGACCCCTCGCAGCGGCGGGTTGTGGCCTTTGAGCGCTATATTAGCCGTTGGAAAGCCGATGGTGCGGCCGAGCTGTGCACCGTATTCCACTCGCCCTTCAATAGAATAGTCCCGACCGAGCAATTCTGCTGCAGCACCGAGATTGCCGTCTGATAAAAGGTCACGTACCCGTGTGCTCGATACGCGCTGGCTGGTCTGAGTGTCATTGCAGGCCTGAGTGTCATGGCAGAGGGTCTTTGCCTGTTGCAGGGTGAATCCGAATTGCTGACTGGCCTGCTGCAGGGTGGCAAAATTGCCGGATCGATCTTTGCCGAAACGAAAGTCATCTCCGATCAGCAGGTATTTTGTGTTGAGGCCATCTATCAGCACTTTTTTGATGAACGTATCCGCTGTGGAATTTGCCAGATGCCGGTTAAATTTCAGCAGTAACAGCTGATCGAGGTTCTGCGATGTCAGCTGTACGATTTTCTCCCGACAATTGGTCAATCGGTAGGGGCGTTTGTCTGCTGCGACAAAATATTCGACTGGCAGCGGTTCGAAACTAACCACACAGGCACGCAGCGATAAGTCTTTCGCCTGATCGCAAACCGTTTTGAGCAGATGTTGATGGCCGATATGTACACCATCAAAATTACCGATTGTTACTGCACAACCGCGATGATGATCGCTTAGGTTGTGCAGGCCGCGTATGAGTTTCACTAAAAAGAAGTTGCCTGTGATGATTGTCAGTTATTGTTCTGGTTACACACTGTAGTCACCGGGTCGGAAACCTGTAGCAAACAGGGTGATGCCGTAGGTGGCGACTGACGCTGCGATTATACCGGCTAAGTGTGTGACACGTTCAATTGCCTGCATCGTTGACCAGTGCTCGGCAATCGGGGTCAAAAACCAGATCACCAATGCCATCGCGGCGGTTGCTATGGCCGCACGCTTTGTGGTTTTGATTTCGCTTGCCTGTAGTTTGTATAGAGAATCTTTTTTCAGTTGCCGGTAGAGCATTAAGGCATTTTGATTGGCAGATAACGCGGTCGCCAATGCCAGACCGGTATGTGCAATGGGTAAGGAGGCGAGCATCATGGCACCGACAAAAACGATGTTGTACGCCATGTTGCTGATCATAGCGATAATACCTATCCGTACCGGTGTACGAGTGTTCTGACGGGCAAAGAACGCAGGTGCAAAAATCTTCACCAATACCATACCCGGTAGTGCCAGGGCGTAGGCCCGCAGCGCCCAGGCAGACATACTGGTGTCCATCGCATCGAACTCGCCGTAGGCAAATAAAGTTGATATCAAAGGTACCGCCAGTAACAGCAAGGCCACCGAGGCGGGCAGCGCCAGTAGCACCGCCATTCGAAAGCCCCAGCTCATGGTGCGATCGAAATCGTCGACGTTGCTACCGGCATGTGCGGACGATAAGCGCGGCAGCATCACTGTTGCGATAGCGATGCCGAAAACACCGAGTGGAAATTCCACCAGCCGGTCTGCGAAATACAGCCAGCTCAGGCTGCCGGCGATAAGAAAAGACGCGATAATAGTATCGAGCAACAGATTGATCTGGCTGACCGATGAACCCAGAATCGCCGGTAGCATCAACTTCAGAATTTTCTGTACACCACTGTCTTTCCAGCCCCATCGTGGCATTTTCAGTAAGCCGAGCCGATACATCGAAGGCAGCTGAAACAACAATTGTGCGACACCTGCGGCAAATACGCCCCAGGCAAGTGCTGCCACCGGCACTTGAAAAAACGAAGTCCCCCACAACGCGGCGCTAATCAGACAGAGGTTTAAAAGCACCGGTGTAAATGCCGGTACCGCGAATTTCTGAAACGTGTTCAAGACGCTGCCGCAGTAGGCAACCAGGGAGATAAAAAACAGATACGGAAACGTAATTCGCAGCAAAGCGGTTGCTGTCTCGGCGCGCTCACCACCGGTTTCAAAGCCGGGTGCAAACAAAGCTATCAGCGCTGGTGCGAAAACACTGCCGATGATACTCAGCGTTAAAACAATCCAGCCGAGTGTGCCACTGACCGACGCTGCCAGTGCCTGCAGCGCCTCGGGCGAACGGGTTTCCCTGTACTCTGAAAATACTGGCACAAAGGATTGTGCAAACGCACCTTCGGCAAATAGACGACGCAGGAAATTGGGTATCTTGAAGGCAACCAGAAAAGCATCTGTCAGAGACCCGGCACCAAAAGTGATGGCAAAAACCTGATCCCGCACAAAGCCAAGGATCCGCGACAGAAAAGTCATGCCGCTGACAATGCTGCCCGAGCGTAGCAGGTTAAATTTCACCCGACAGCACCTGCAAAGCTCTCGGCAGGCGGTGTCACGTCGAGGTGTGGATGGTCAGAGTTTTGGTTGACAAGAGACGGTGCACGGACGATACTGTTCGGCTGGATTTTCAATTTCTCTAGGAGAAAGAGTTGGCGAATTCCCCGCAAGCAAAAAAGCGTGCTCGTCAGGCAGAAACAAGAAGAACCCGCAACGCCGGTATGCGTTCGATGATGCGTACCCATGTTAAGCGTGTTGTGGCGGCAATTGGTTCTGGTGACAAAGAGGCCGCGTCGACGGCTTATACAGCTGCAGTCCCCGTGCTCGACAGCATGGCCAGAAAAGGCCTGGTGCACAAAAATAAAGCGGCGCGTTACAAGAGTCGGCTGAACGCCCGTATTCAGGCACTGTAAAAGCAGGCATTGTAAAAACCGGGGGCTATTTTGGAACCCGGAGGCAACTCCTTTTAATAGTCGTTGACTCGACGTGAGTGCGGCAGCTGAACCTGTACTGTTGTGCCTGGCAGCTTTAGCAGAATCGCACGGCAAACCGTTGTTATTGGTGTTCGGCATTGACCGCCACCATATTGTCCCGGTTAACCAGCTCAGGTTCATGGACATATCCGAGCCTCTCGTTGATCTTGTCGCTGTGACACCCCACCAGTAGAGCTGCCTCGGTCGCGTTGTAGTTAACCAGTCCGCGCGCTATCTCCAAACCTCCGTCAGAGCGGATCGACACCAGCTCACCACGTCGGAATTCTCCCTCAACTCCGGTCACCCCGACTGGTAACAGACTCGCGTCACCGTCTTTGAGTCTGTTAAAAGCTCCGCTGTCGACAATCAGTGCGCCTTTTGCCTTGAGTTGATTTGCAAGCCAAAGTTTGTGTGCAACCAGCTTTTTATGTGTCGCCTGTAGCCGTGTACCTAACGCTTCATTGTTATGCAGTCTCAGTAACACATCGGGCTCGCGTCCCGAGGCGATGATGGTATGGGTTCCGGATCGAGCAGCGCGTTCTGCTGCGAGTATTTTTGTCTGCATACCGCCGATTGCAAATTTATTGTTACTGGGTCCTGCGATCTCAAAAAGGGTCTGATCTCCGGCGGTGGCATTAGCGATCAGTTCGGCGTCAGCGTGTTTGTCAGGGTTTTTGTTAAACAGGCCCTGTTGATCAGTGAGAATAATCAGTTGATCAGCTGAGATCAGATTGGCAACAAGGGCTGCGAGATTGTCGTTGTCACCAACGCGAATCTCGTCAGTGGTTACAGTGTCGTTTTCATTGATAACCGGCAGCACACCCATAGCCAGCAGTGTACCGAGTGTGCTTTTGGCATTGAGGTATCTTTTGCGATTGCCAAGGTCATCGTGGGTTAAGAGAATTTGAGCCGTGTGCCTGCCGTGCGCTTTCAATTCCGATTCATAGGCTTTGACCAAACCCATTTGACCGACCGCAGCTGCAGCCTGCAGCTCATGTAGCGCTGTTGGCCGTTTTGTCCACTTCAATCGATGCATGCCTTCCGCGATCGAGCCTGATGAAACCAGTACCAGTTCAACATCGTCTGCCATAAGTGCTACAAATTGTTTGCACCAACGATGAATATTGTCCAGATGCAGACCGGTGTTGTCAGCGGTGATCAATGCGCTGCCGATCTTTACGACCCAGCGCTTTTTTGTCTTTGTTTTTTTTTGATCTGGTCTGATTTGCATGGGATTGAATGTCCAGACAACTTACATCTTCATTAATGCAGAAAACTTTGTAGTGCGAGCGCTGCTATGGCTGGTCCGGGTCGAATTCTTCATTGTCATAGTCGGCGGCGTCATAGTCTGCTGCTTCACTTTCGAGAGTTGGCTCAGGGTAAGTCACACTGCGACTGGTCAGGGTTTTTTCCTGTTCCTGAAGTTGTTCCCGCTTTGCCTCGATATATTGCATGATGTCCGCACACAATTTATCAGTACCTCTGCCATCGACTGCAGAAATGCTGTACCACGGTCCTTCCCAGTTGAGTAGTTTCAGAGTCTCGCGGGTTTTTTCCTGCCATTCACGTTCAGGCATTAAGTCCAGTTTGTTAAAGACCACCCAACGCGGTTTATCCAGTAGCTGCTGATCAAATTTTTCCAGCTCTTTAATTAGTGAAAGCGCTGCTTTGGCAGGGTCCTGATCATCAAACGTGGCAAGATCAATGATATGTAATAGCAAGCCGGTTCGGGCCAGGTGACGTAAAAAACGGATCCCGAGGCCGAGTCCTTCGGCGGCACCTTCGATCAGGCCGGGTATGTCTGCCATCACAAAGCTTCTATGGGATTCAAGACTGACCACGCCAAGGTTCGGATGCAACGTTGTAAAGGGGTAGTCTGCAACACGTGGTTTGGCAGCGGACACCTTGCGGATCAAAGACGACTTGCCGGCATTTGGATAGCCCAGCAAGCCTACATCTGCAAGTAGTTTCAGTTCCAGCATCAGCTCGCGTCTGTCACCGGGAGTACCGTTGGTAGTTTTGCGTGGCGCTCTGTTGGTGGCACTTTTAAAGCGTGCATTGCCGAGGCCGTGAACGCCGCCTTTGGCGACTAAAAGTTTCTGCCCGTCTTCGACGATATCGCCAATCACTTCGTCTGTGTTGTGGTCTGTGGCGACGGTTCCGACCGGTACCGGAATCTCTTTGTCACTGCCGGCGCGACCGGTGCAGTTGGCACCACCGCCATTGCGGCCGCGTTCAGCCGCGTAGGTTCGCGTGTGGCGAAAATCGACCAGTGTATTGATGTTTGAATCGCCCACCAGGTAGACGCTGCCGCCGTTGCCGCCGTCGCCACCGTCAGGTCCGCCGCGTGGTACATACTTTTCACGACGAAAACTCAGACAGCCGTTGCCACCGTCGCCGGCAATGACCTTAATCTTCGATTCATCAATGAATTTCATGAAAAGCTCTTGATATCCGCCCAATAAAAAACCCCGCAGCGCGGGGTTTTTGTCAGAGCCTGGGTTGCCGGGGCTGCTACGAACCTGCGACCACACTGACAAATTTGCGGTTTTTCGGGCCGCCGGTATGGAATTTCACGACACCATTCGATTTGGCAAACAGTGTGTGATCCTTACCGACACCCACATTTGTGCCAGCGTGTACTTTTGTGCCGCGTTGTCGGATGAGTATATTGCCGGCAAGTACTGCTTCGCCGCCGTATTTTTTTACACCGAGGCGTTTAGACTCTGAATCGCGGCCATTGCGAGTACTACCGCCTGCTTTTTTATGTGCCATGTTTGTTATCCCGGCGAAAAGATCGCCTTCATTGAAACTTTTGCTAGCGTCTGGAAGACGATAGAACGATAATTTGTGTGTCGCTTGCTTAGCTCTGGGTAGAGATTATCAAGTGACCGGCGCCGAGCGCCGTTGCCTGAAACGCTGAAGACTCCCCGGATACTACCGGACGGGCTTCTCTAAACAGCAGAAAAGCCTTTAATGATAGTCCGCCATTCAAAATGAGTCAAACGGAAGCCACTGCCAGCCCGGCAAAATTACCGGACAACCGTGATCCGGATTCAGTTACAGACAGTCCTTCTGAAGCAAAAATTGCCGAAGTCGACATTGAGAGCCTGATCGCGCAACCAATGTCTGACGTTAATCAGAAAATTCAGCAGGCTTTGCAATCTGACGTGGTACTGATCAATCAGATGGGACACTACATTATTGGTGCCGGCGGAAAACGCCTGCGTCCGAAGCTGGTGTTGCTGTCAGCGCTGGCGCAGGGCTATCAGGGCAGGCACCACACCAATATTGCAGCGGTTGTCGAATTCATTCATACCGCGACATTGCTCCACGATGATGTGGTGGATTCATCAAGCCTGCGACGAGGGCGTGAAACTGCAAACACGGTCTGGGGCAATGAGGCAGCCGTGCTGGTGGGCGACTTTCTATACTCTCGTTCGTTTGAAATGATGGTTGAAGTGGGCCAGATGCGCGTCATGGAAATTCTCTCCTCAGCAACAAACACAATTGCTGCCGGCGAAGTGATGCAGCTGATGAATATTGGTGAAACAGAGGTCAGCGTTGAGCACTATACGGAAGTCATTGCTGCTAAAACCGGCAAGTTGTTTGAAGCTGCGACTCAACTGGGTTCTGTGTTAGCTGCTTCCAGTGCCGACACTGAGCAGTCGATGGCGCGCTTTGGTGCGAGGTTGGGTCTGGCTTTTCAGTTAATCGACGATGCGCTCGACTACACGGCAAAGAGCGATGAAATTGGTAAAAATGCCGGTGATGATCTGGCTGAAGGCAAGCCGACGTTGCCACTCATCTATGCGCTGCAGTCTTGCGACAAAGCTGGCGGCGAACAGATTCGTCAGGCGCTGGTGTCAGCGCAGGAGCAGCGTCAATTGCCCGATGGCGATGTACAGCAGATAGTTGAATTAGTCTGTCAGTCAGGCGCAATAGAGCGCACAGTTGAGCAGGCGCAGCAGCAGGTGAATTTTGCAGTACAGGATCTTACGTGTTTGCCTCACAGTAAATACAAGGATGCACTGGTCGCTATCGCGGAAGCTTCGGTCAACAGGCGGTTTTAGTGGGTTTTATTGACTAGGGCGCAGGTCAGGTGCTGACAGCAATTGACTATGATTTTCGTTGCCGCTTAAACCAGCCCGCTGCAAACAAAGCTGACAGTAACGGCAATCCGGTAGAACCTCCTCCACCTCCGCCTCCACTGGACGCTATGTTATCTATAGCTGCATCTGTGTCGTCAAAAGCTGTATCTACATCGCTTGTACCGCCCTGAGTGGTGACTACCTCACCGGCGGGGCTCGCTAATGGCGTTGGATCACCAGGTATAATCAGTTCTATAGCATTGTTGGTCTCATTCAGGTCAAAGAAACCAGTCGGCTCAAGACGCATGGCCACCGAGCGCTCAAGATCAGGTTCAAGGCGCAGCTTTACCGCGATAGACTGTGTGTCTCCTGCGAATGTGGCAGGGATAAGACATGTCAGGCTGGATGGGTTTTCCAGTTCACAAATTGCCGGCGCTTCTGTAACGCTGGCGTTTTCCAGATCAACAAACAAAGTTGCCGATGGAAAAGCGCGTGTTTCATCAAGGTTGCTGACATTGATTTCTATCTGATTGGATTCCAGCTGCTCTACCTGTAAGTCGATATCCAACACTCCAGTTAAACAAGTACTTTGCTGCAGACGGGTATTGATCATTTCAGCGCTGCAGCTTGAGAACTCCCGGGTGGTTGTAGCGCTGATAGAGGAGTACATCAGGTTGGTGCTTACGTCTCTGCACTCAGTGGTGTCATCGTGATCAGCGCCGAGGTTATGGCCGATTTCATGTGCTGCTAAAATTGCAGGGAATATAAACGGCCGCGACACGCTGACATCATGACCATCAGTGCGACAGGCTGCTCCGCTGAATGCAAGACCAATGGACTGATCTGATGACTGCACTCCGGTAAATAAATGCACAAGGCCAAGGTCATCGGGCAACAGATCGGTGTCAATTCGATATTGGCGAAATAAATCGAGATGGTCTTTTAGCGTTGATGTGGCCCGTTCAAAGTCTGACAGCTGGTCAAGCGACAGAAAATTTTCGTCATCGACCAGTACAACCACGTCAACTTTCAAGGCAAGTCCGAATTTCTCCCGATAGAGGCCATCGACCGAATTGATGGTTGAAATCGCGTTGCTTAAACCGCGTCCGCCCAGTGCCTGTTCATAAAGTGCATCGACAACCACGCCAATGCGCATCACCTGAGTGACATCGCCAACCGTTTGAGTGAGCCTTTCGCTAACCGGAACAGAAATCTCATCTACGGCTGCACTTAAGATGGAGCGTCGTGAAATTAAATTGCCGGCTGTATCAGGTGGCGGGGTAAGTGGTTCTGCCGACACACTGGCGGTGGTTAAACCGGAAGTGGGTTCGGAGGTAAAATGTGTGCTGAAGCCATGTGCGTAGATGGTGCCTGCTATATAGTCGCCATCAATAACGACTCTGGCCCACGAATTTGGAAATGACTCAATGATGCCCGTATAGGCTGTGCTGCTTTGCTGGAGAAAAATGCCGTCAGCGTTGACGATAGGCAGATTATTGAGATCGGCGTTCGGTGTCATCAGCAGACGTTCTACACGCGAACCAATAAGCACAGTAATTCGTGTCTGATCCGAGTCCAGTTTTTCGACGCTGATTAATTCGACATCACTGACGCTTTCAGCACTTGCTGGTGCAGTAATCAGCACAAGCAGTGCCGTTAGCGAAGCGATGACTTTGATTAAATGGCGATGCACTGTGGTCTCATCGGGGTACCTCTACGTCAGAAAACACCCAATTGAAGTAAGAATCCCTGTCTCACGTCCGAAAACCCGCGGCGAGTGTTGATCGCAGTGTATCATTTTTATGACAAGTTGGAAGTAAAAAAAGAAAAAGCCCGCGTCGAGACAACGCGGGCCCGGTTACAGCGTTTTGGTCGGGAAATTCCCGATGCATTTTACTTCGGTGATACACCTAATGCACGAACTGTCGCAATATTCAGGTATTCATCGACTGGCAGGCCTTTTTGTCTTTGAAAGGCGTTTACTGCGCGCATGGTGTCTGCACCAACAACGCCATCGATTTTACCAGGATTGTGGCCCTCAGCCAGCAGTGCTCGCTGTATTGCACCGATGCGATCGCGCGTTATGTTGGTGTCGCAAAGAATTTCACGCCAATCCAGCTTGCCTTCTTTAACCAGCTTGCGCTTGGTGACTGTCGCGTATTTTGCCGGCACTTTAACGCGTCGCTCTGCGGCTGGAGTTGCTTCTTTTGTTACAGTGATGTTTTTATACACTGCAGGAACCGCTACTTTGCGAGTAGTTGGCGGAGTTGCGATAACTCTTTTTTCAATCGTGTCATAGACTGCAGGAATTTCCTCAACCCGGGTGCTGGCGGCTTTCTTGAGAACACGCTTTTTCACGGATTTATAGGTCGCCGGTACCTCTACCAGGCACATGATTTCTCCAGTTGTCTCGTCGATCTTCTGGATAGGACCTGTACCTTTCTTCCAGGTGGTGTGCGCAGGCTTGTCCAGCACTCGCTGGGTGACTGTGTCATAGGTTGGATCTATCTGAACAATCTTTTTAGTTGCCGGCTTTACCAGTACACGTTCTTTCACTGTTTTGAAGGTTGCCGGTACGGTAACCAGCTTTTCAGTCGCTTCTTTGACGAGCACGCGTTGTTTGGAAGTGGTGAACTTAGCTGGAATAATTTCAATTCGCTCGCTCGCATCTTCAACCAGAATACGTTCAGAAACTGTGTCGTATTTCGGTTCTACCCAAAGGCGTGTGAAGCACTGGCCGGGTTTGGCACCTGGTGGCAACAGATCACCTGCACCGTAGTTTGCGCCGGGAGCAGCAGGTGCACTGGCAGCTTGTAGTGCGTTGCTTTTGTTGGCCAGTGCGGATTCACGCCTGGCCAGTTCTGCCTCGCGTGCCTTCAGTGCTGCAGCCTGAGATTCAAGCTTGTTTTTTTCAGCTGCGAGGGCAGTGTCGCCCCCCAGTGCGTTGGTTCCCGCGCCAGTCACACCATCCTTCAATTTATCAGCGGTTGAACAAGCAGATATTGAGGCGATTATCACCGCCGCTGATGCCAGTGCTCCGACATTTTTAGTTAGTTTCATCAGGGTAAGTCCCTCCGAAGGACAATTCACCAAACTTAAATTTTAAGGATTCAACACGTGCCTGAATCTTTCTGGCAAAACCAGCAGGTCGCGTTGGTTTTATTGAACTGCTTGTTTGCTCTGTTTGTTGGAAAAAAACAACTGACTGGCTATCTAGTTTCGCCTTCAGCAACATTGGTTATGGATGTCATTGAAAGCAAAAACTAAAATGTGACCCTAAGTCACAGCAATCAAAGCAAATTCAGGCTGTATCGTGGATTGTTTATCTTGGCGAATCAAGAGTATTCGGGCTGAAGAGATAATGTTTTACATTATATTTTGTCCACTCCCGGGTCATTGAATCGTTAAAAATCAACCCCGAATTTGTTCGAGAGCCCTCGCTGAAAGTGAAATTGTATGATATTTACCACTTTCTAAATTGGCGATATCCCAGTCGCCTATCCGGTGCCGAATCAGTCGCAATGTCGGGAAACCCGCTGCCGCGGTCATGCGTCTGACCTGCCGGTTGCGGCCCTCATTGAGCGTGATATCAATCCAGCTGTCCGGGATGCTGGCGCGATAGCGTACCGGCGGGTTTCTCGACCAGACCTCAGGTGGGCTAATCCTTTCGGCAAAAACCGCTTTGGCAGGACCGTCTTTCAATCGAACCCCGTCGATCAGCTGTTTGATTGCATGATCCGTAATATCACCCTCCACCTGCACCCAGTAATGCTTGAGCAATTTCATTTTTGGATGTGAGATCCGGTGTTGCAGTGATCCATGGTTGGTTAGCAACAACAGCCCCTCACTGTCTTTATCGAGCCTGCCAGCCGGGTAGACATCTTTGTCGGCAATCAGATCGGCCAGTGTTTTGTCATCGCCGCTGAACTGACTGACATAACCAAAAGGTTTGTTCAGCAAAATAAGCCTGGCGTCTTGTGCCTCATCAACCCGATCACGTCTCATCGTCTGTGGATGTTTTGGGCGTGCCGCTTTTCTATGCCGGTTTAGGCTTCTGTTGGTATTTTTTCGAGGAGGTTGAGCCATCTTTGTCGGCGTTTCTCGCTAAAACCCAGTTGCTCAAACACCGTTTCCAGGGCGGCAGTGTCCGGGGTGATTGTGTAGCGCGTGAGATTGCTGCTCAGCGTATTATCGGTAATCAGTCCGGTTAATCGTCTGGCCAGGTAAATTGTCTCGGCGTGTGTTTCAAGTAACTCCGCAACCCGCCTTGCACCACGGAATTTCATTAGCGGGACTTTCTCAGTGTTATCCAGCAGAGCTGTCAGGTTACCCCATTTTATCAACAATCTCGCAGCGGTTGCGGTACCGACACCCGGGACGCCCGGAACGTTGTCTACCTTGTCGCCGGTCAGGGCAAGAGAATCTGCGATCTGTTGTGGTCGGACCCCGAAGCGCTTTTCGATAAGCCTGGCATCCATCCATGTGTCGCGCGCAAAGTCCCAGACGGCGTCCCCCTCGCGAACAAACTGACAAAGATCCTTGTCGGCTGTAACAATGACGCAGTGGGTGTTTTGTTTCTGAGCGATTCCGGCGAGTGTGCCAATGATATCGTCGGCCTCGAGTGTGCCACTGGCCGGAGCCGCAATGCCAATGGCTTCAGTGAAAGCTTTGCACCATCTGAACTGTTGTTTAAGTTCGTCAGGTGCGGGGCTGCGATTGGCCTTGTAGTCCGGATAGATGTCGTTGCGAGTTGAAGTGCCGAGGCTTTCGTCAAAGGCGCAGGCAATCAGTCTCGGCTTGCGGCGCGAGATCAGTTGGTAGAGAAATTCGATAAAACCGAACACGGCATTCGCCTGACAGCCATTTGCATCTGTGATGCTGGCTGGTAAGGAATGCCAGCTGCGAAAGATATAGATGCTGCTGTCTATCAGATAAAAAGCATCCGAATCAGACTTTGCAGCAATGCAGGGTTTCATAAAAAATGCCGGCTAAAGCCGGCATTCCTGTAAAACGATTGGCGAGTGTTTCGCTGAAATCATTGGCATCACCACAACAATGCCGGTAATGCGATAAAGGATCTATTTCTTGCCGTAACGGCGCTTGAACTTGTCAACCTGACCGGCTGAGTCGAGAATCTTTTGTTTACCGGTGTAGAACGGATGGCAGGCAGAACATACTTCAACGTTCAGGTCTTTGCCGATGGTTGAGCGTGTTTTAAACGAGTTGCCACAGCTGCATGCAACGGCGATTTCTTCGTATTTGGGATGAGTATCTGCTTTCATTATTGTTCCTTCGCGTGTGAGCTGACCGGCCCGGAACCCGTGGGTTTTATACCCCGAATTGCGGCGGTGGAGCAGGCGACTTGGTTATACCGGGTTAATTGTGTACTGGCGATCCAGCCAGCCAGTATAGGTGAACATGGTGTCTTTTTCAATTAGAACAAGACTAAACGGTGATTGGCGGCGGCTTATTCGTTTTCCTGATGCACGGTAACTGAATCAATCTGATTCCCGGCATCGACAGTGACGCGGATCATAATCGGAGAACAACAGACCTGACAGTCCTCGATGTAGTCCTGATTCTGAATCGAACAATCAATCAGGATATTAATTTGCTCGCCACAGTAGGGGCAGTCAATGTCGTACTCTTCCATTACTCGGGCCAGATACTCAGGGCAGGCCAACAATCGGAATCACTGTATCGGTCAAAGCTGATTTTGTTTCACCGTTTTGCTCTTCCGGCATAAAGCGCTGGAGTAAGGTATCCAGATGGCGGGCACCGAGTGCGGAAGTTTTTATTTGCTGCAGGTCTCGTTCGATTAGACCATCACTCTCAGCCCGATCAAGCAGACTGCGTACTGTTGAGATGGGTTCTCCGGTACGCCCTTCGAATTCCTGCACACTAAAGCCGTCATTCAGGCGCAGTGCATTCATCATAAATTCAAGTCTGGCATCGACTTCGGATAGCTGTGATTCACCCCTGATTCTTTCAGGTGTTGATGCAGTTTTCATATAGTCGGTTGGATGTCTGGCTTTGCTATGTCGGACAATGGTGTTGTGTGCCGGAAAGCTCAGCTTCGAATGTGCGCCGGCACCTATGCCCAGATAGTCACCGAACAACCAGTAATTCAGATTATGACGGCACCGCTTTGCATTGGATGCGTAAGCTGAAACTTCGTATTGTTCAAAACCTGCTGAGGCAATAAGTGATTTGCCCTGATCCTGTATATCGGCAAGCGTGTCTTCTTCAGGCAGACGCGGTGGTTTTGCAGCAAACAGGGTGTTGGGTTCGAGTGTCAGTTGATAATAAGACAAATGCGTCGGGCTTAAGTCGATAGCCTGTGCCACATCTGCAATAGCCTCGTCGACAGATTGATCGGGTAACCCATGCATCAGATCGATATTGTAATTACTGAAGCCTGCCGCCATGGCAGTTTCACAGGCAGTAACAGCTTCTGCAGCATCGTGAATTCTACCAAGCTTGCTTAAGTGCTTATCGTTGAAGCTTTGTATACCTATTGATAGTCGATTGATGCCGTTGTTGCGGTACTCGCTAAAGCGCTGTTGTTCAACCGTACCGGGATTTGCTTCCATGGTAATTTCAGCTCGAGGTTCCAGTTTGGTCAGTGCACGCACCTGGCTCATAATGCGGTCAATGCCGGCGCTGCTGATCAGACTCGGTGTACCGCCGCCGATAAACACGGACTCAACCGAACGACTCCAGATATCCGGTGCATGTTGCTCGAGGTCATTGATTAGTGAATCAATGTACTGCGCCTCCGGAATTTCATTTTTAACTGCATGAGAATTGAAGTCGCAGTACGGACACTTTTTTACACACCATGGAAAGTGAATATAAAGTGTCAGTGGAGGGTATTCGGTAAAGTGTCTCACGGTTGGATTATCCTTACTGAGGAGTCAGTAAGTACTTTGCGAGAGTTTTTGTTTGAGTTCCCGCAACGCAATGGCGCGGTGACTTACCGCACTTTTTTTAACACTACCCATGGCAGCAGCAGTCATACCCACCTGCGGACAATAAAACACCGGATCATAACCAAAGCCTGCATCACCTTCAGCATGCTGTAGTATTCTGCCATGCCAGATACCGTTTGCGATGATCGGTTCCGGGTCTTTTGCGTGGCGCAGAAAAACCAGAGAACAGACAAAGTAGGCGGCGCGTGCATTTTCCGGCATTGGTGCTAGTACCTGGAGCAGCTTATTTATGTTGTCCTGATCGGTTGGTTTGATAGTGGCATTGTCAGCCATGGCAAAGCGCGCTGAATGTATACCCGGCTCACCTTTTAAGGCCGGTACCACAAGACCGGAATCATCCGCCAATGCACTGAGCCCGGTAGAGTCGCTTGCATGCTTTGCTTTGATTAAAGCATTCTCAACGAATGTTGTGGCATCCTCTATAGCTTCGGTGACATTGAATTCGGACTGAGAAACCAATTCAATGTTGAGCTCCGCCAGTGCACCGGAAAGTTCTTTGAGTTTACCCTGGTTGCCGCTTGCCAGTACGCACCTGAGTGTGTCTGTTGCGGCATTACTCGCGGTCGGATTGTCTGTCAGGCTGTTCATTGCTTAACTATATTAGGGCTTAACTGTTTAGAGAACCGTTTTGCACTTGAATAATTTCTCCAATGCCTTTGTGTGCCAGCGTCAGCATACTTTGCAATTCGTCTTGACGAAATGCATGGCCTTCGGCAGTGCCTTGTAGCTCGATGTAGCCACCCGCTTCATTCATGACAACATTCATATCTGTTTCTGCATTGGAGTCCTCGGCATAGTCCAGATCAAGCACGGATTCACCGTTGTAGATACCAACCGAGACGGCTGCCACCTGACCATGCAAAGGATTCTTCTTTATTTTTTTGTTGTTGATCAACTCGGCAATTGCATCACTTAATGCAACGTAGGCGCCGCTGATGGATGCGGTGCGTGTGCCACCGTCAGCCTGAATGACATCGCAGTCGATAGTGATGGTTTTTTCACCCAGTGCTTCGAGATCAATGATGGCGCGGAGCGACCTGCCGATCAAACGCTGAATTTCCATGCTGCGGCCGGATTGTTTGCCGCTCGTGACTTCGCGGCGGGAACGGGTGTTGGTGGCGCGTGGCAGCATACCGTATTCCGCTGTTACCCAGCCGCTGCCTTTGCCCTTTAAGAACGGCGGAACGCGATCTTCAATACTGGCATTGCACAGTACTTTGGTGTTGCCGAAGCTGACCAGTACGGAGCCTTCCGCGTGGCAGGTAAAGTTTCTTTCAAACGTTACGGTTCTGAGTTCGTCGTTGGCACGTTTGCTGGGGCGCATATAATTCCTGAGTTTTATAGGTAGGGTTGTTTTATGGAGTTCGTTATTATCGAACCCGCCTCCATGATACAGTTCCCCACGTTTAAAGCCGAGATCTCTAACAGGAAAATTCTATGTTAAAGAGCATGACTGCTTTCAGTCGCAAAGAATCCGTTAGTGATTGGGGCCCGCTGGTGTGGGAAATGCGTTCGGTGAACCATCGCTATCTTGATGTATCAATCCGAATCTCTGATGAAATACGTCTGATCGAACCACAGGTGCGGGAGAAAATAAACGCCCGATTGAGTCGCGGCAAGATTGAGGTGTCGCTGCGCTTTAAGCCATCGCAACAGGTCAGTAGTCAAATCGCTGTTAATGATGCACTGGCATCACAGGTCGCGGATGCCGCAAAATCATTGCAGCAGACGATCGGTGACACACAGCCTGTGTCGGCGATGGAGATTTTGCGCTGGCCGGGTGTGGTCAGTCAGGCACAGGCGGATTTCGGGCCGCTGCAGCAACTCGCCCTGACGCTGTTTGATGAGGCACTGGAAGACTACATTGAAACTCGTCAGCGCGAAGGCGAAAAAACCGCACAGATGCTTACCGAGCGTTGCGATTCAATTGACAGTATCATTGAAAAAGTAAAAGTATTGATACCGCAATCTATCGAACGACAAAAAACAAAATTAATGTCACGAATTGACGAACTCGATGTCGACCACGATGCCGGCAGACTTGAACAGGAGCTGGTTTATATCTCACAAAGACTAGATGTCTCTGAGGAGCTCGATCGGCTCACTGCACATTTAAGCGAACTACGCGATATTTTAAAGCGAGATGAACCTGTAGGTCGTCGGCTGGACTTTCTGGTGCAGGAATTTAACCGTGAGGCCAACACACTGAGTTCAAAGTCAGCAGATGCAGAAGTCACGGCGATGGCGGTAGATTTAAAAGTCTATATCGAACAAATGCGTGAGCAGGTACAGAATATTGAGTAATTTGAGGCCTTGATTATTGTCATACGACGGCTTCGGTGGAATACAAAAACCACTGATAGGCAATAAACGACGACAACAGCAGAAAGCCTTCGAAGCGATTAATCCGACCCGCACGTTTAAAGCCTACACAAAATATCACCAGACATATCGTCAGTGCGATGTGCACTACCGTATCACGGTTGCGTATCATGACATCCAGATCTCCCGGTGCCATTAAGGCGACAATACCTATCACGGCCAATGCGTTAAACAGGTTCGAGCCAACCACGTTGCCGATGGCAAGCCCGAACTCACGACGCAGCAGGCTTGCGATGGTTGCTGCCAGTTCCGGCAGACTGGTGCCGACTGCAACAATCGACAAGCCGATCATCAGTTCACTGACATTGGCGGCGCGGGCAATCTCGACAGCACCCCAGACCAGCACTCTCGCGCTGATCAGTAGTGTCACCAAAGACACCAGCGTAATGATCCATGCAGTTTTTACATTGGTCTTTTCGATACTTTCTTCGTACTCGTCACTGATGCTGTCATCCTGTCGGCTTTTGCCCTGCCAGATCAGCCAGCCAAGACACAATAAAAGTGTGAAGATAGCGGCGGCACCGTCAATGCGTGACAGGTGAAGATCAAAAAGCAGTGCGCTTGAAAAAAGCACCACGGCACACAACAGCGGTATCTCGCGACGTAGAACTTCACTGGCAACCGGAATGGGTATAAACAAGCTGGCAGCGCCAAGAATCAGCGCGATATTGGCGATGTTCGAACCAATAGCGTTACCGATGGCAATCTCTGAACTGCCGTTACCAGCTGACATCACCGCGATTAAAATCTCCGGTGCCGAGGTACCGAAGCTGACCACGGTCAGGCCGATTAGTAATGGCGAGACACCGAGATTCTTTGCCACTGAACTGGCACCATCAACAAATTTGTCGGCACTGATGGCAAGGAGTGCAAGACTGATAACCACAGCGATGATAGGCAACAAAAGCATAGCGTCAGATCTTTAACCCAGGTTATGGCAGTTAAACAGACAGGATCGATCCTGTGGATTGTAGTGGAGGTAACTGCAGCTGCACCAGCAGATAGTAATTCGTAATTTGTAAATCGTTAAGAAGGATACGTCGTTTTTCAATCAAACTTGATATCAGGCAGCTTCGGATTCGAGCACCCGACCGCGAAAGCCCAGTGTGACAGCGAGTCCCGGGCTGTTGTCTGACAGCATAAGCTCTGCTCCATGTATTCTTGCAACTGCGGTGACGAGACTTAAGCCAAGGCCGTTACCTGGGGAGTTTCTTTCATTTTCAAGTCTGACAAATCGTTGCAGCACCCGGTCGCGTTCGTGGCGTGGAATGCCCGGGCCGTTGTCAGTCACAGTGATAGTGAATTCCTGATTGTCACCTGATAAATAAAGTCCGATAATTCCTTTGACACGCGTGTACTTAATGGCATTGTCCAACAGATTAGTAATGGCCTGAGCCAACAGATGGCGGTTGCCATAAAAGACCGGGTTGGCATTGATGCGTTCGATAAACATCAGGTTTGCATCTTCTGCGACTGCACTGTAGAGCTCGGCAAGCTCTGCGGCAAGGTCACCTACGTGAACATGTTCCCACTCGGTTTTATCAATGCCCGCTTCCAGCCGTGCGATAGAAAGCATGGCGTTAAAAGTATGAATCATGCCGTCCGCCTGGGTGATTGAATACTCGATAGTGTCGCGGTATTCATCATCACTTCGGTGTTCCAGCAGTGTAACTTCAAGACGATTTCGTAGTCTGGTGAGTGGACTGCGTAAATCGTGTGCAACATTGTTAGTGACTTGCTGCATGCTTTCCATCAGATCTTCTATACGGGTCAGCATCTGGTTAATCTTGACAGCAATGGTGTCAAACTCATCGCGTCTTTCGGTGACCGGGATTCGTCTTGAAAATGCCCCGTTCATGATTTCACCAGCGGTTTGGTTTACGCTCGCGATACGCTTTAACACGCTCAGGCTCATCCATATGCCACCCAGCACAGCGAAGATAAGGGTAATACAGGTAGCACCGACTACCAGCGCAAAGGTGTAGTCCAGCAGGGCCTGTTCATCACTTATTTCATGACCGATGGTCAGTCGCAGACCGTTGGCAAACTGGGTTTGCGCCACCCGCACCGGTAAAAATGTGCGCGGATTGTCGGACGGCAGGTCTTTGTCTACCTCGCCCATGGTTTTGGTTGCATGGGTACGAACTGACTTAATCTTGAGTGGCCATTCGGCATCGGTGCCGTCACCCAGTTCGCTGCCGTCGCTTTCTACTTTATAAAATCGCCCATAGGAATCAACTTCATTGCGTTGCTGAATCGCATCGACCAGCTCATTCAGGGCGCCGGTGTCGTAGAGGTTGACCAGAAAGTCTGTTTCAAGGCGCAATCGTGCGTCTATTTGAGATTCAATTTCGTCGTGCAGCGACCAGTAGATGAAGCCAAGCGTAAATGCAGAGAACAGACTAAACAACGCCGCGTAAATAATAGTCAGGCGAAAGGCTGTGGTGCTGAACAGCTTGATATTCATATGCCGATCTTATCGCTGCTGTTGTTTCAAGGGTGTGTTGCCGATATCAAAACAAAGCGGTTAAAACAAATGTAGCCCGCATTGCGGGCTACATGGGCGAGCTACATGGAACCGATTTAATTGTGATTGCTGCCGCTTCAGTGGCAGTGAAGACTAGCCCTCAACCAGTTTGTAGCCAGCGCCGCGCACTGTATGTAGCAGTGGTTGTTCAAAATCTTTGTCGATTTTGCTGCGCAGCCTGCTGATCTGCACATCGATAACATTGGTCTGCGGGTCAAAGTGGTAATCCCAGACATTTTCCAGCAGCATGCTGCGTGTTACTACCTGACCTGCATGACGCATTAAGTACTCAAGCAGTCTGAATTCTCTTGGTTGCAGGTTGATATTATTGCCGGCGCGGGTCACCTTGTGCTTGAGTAAGTCGAGTGTCAGGTCAGCGACGCGCAATGTGGTGACCGCATTTTCAGGCTGGGCGCGACGCGACAACGCCTGAAGCCGGGCATTCAGTTCGGGCAGCGAGTAAGGTTTGGTCAGGTAATCGTCGCCGCCGGCTCGAAGGCCGGTCACGCGTTCATCTACATCATCCAGTGCGCTCAAAATAAGCACTGGTGTGTTGTCTCCGCCGCGACGGAGGTCTTCTATCATTGAGATGCCGTCTTTGCGTGGCATCATTCGGTCGATTACCATGCAATCGTAGGCATTTGTCTTGGCATAGCTGAGACCGGATACGCCGTCATTGGCGTGGTCAACAGCATGACCGATCTCATTCAATCCTTTGACGAGATAACCCGCCGCCTCCATATCATCTTCAACTAGTAGTATGCGCATGAATTAAACTCGTACATATATTGTTTGTTCCGGGCTGTGAAAGGCCGGGAACAAAGTGCGGATCGGAGGTATCCAAAAGAATGATACCCAAACGATTATATTACTGTAACAGGCGAAGCCGCTTCCAACGATTAAAAATAGTCAGAATATACGACATGAATTCCGCAGTGCTTCCGGTTCAACCGAAGTATTGCCCCAACCAAGGAGCCAATGATGCCACGAAGTGTTAAAGCCCGGTGGAACTCGGCGATATCATCCCACATTGCGACCCGCTCTGCCAGAATGAAGCTGTCTGTTAGCAACATAAATTTATCTTTGGTGCTGCTGTGCGGAGTTTTATTGTTCGGTCTTATCAGTAAAGCGCAGGCGATAGATTTACCGGATTTTGAAGGATTGGTAAGGATTCAGGGCAGTGCGGTTGTGAAAGTGACCGTTTCTGCAACACAAACTTCCGGAAGTGAAACTGATAGCTTGCCAAACTTTAATGAAGATGAGCTTCCGGAATTCTTTCGTCGCTTCTTTGAAGATCTGCCCGACCAGCGGGGTGCTCCACCCTCGGCGACACCTTCTGCCGGATTCGGATCGGGTTTTGTTTTGACCGAAGACGGTTATATTGTCACTAACTCGCATGTTATTAAAAACGCATCGGCCATCACTGTTGGTCTGCCGGACGGGCGCGAATTTGATGCTGAGATAATCGGCTCGGATGAACGTACCGATGTGGCTGTGCTCAAAGTGGCTGCAAGCGGTTTGCCGGTGCTTGAGCTGGGCGACTCAGACGCACTTAAAGTCGGTCAGTGGGTGCTGGCTATTGGTTCGCCGTTCGGTTTTGAGTACACGGCAACTCAGGGCATTGTCTCTGCACTGTCCCGCAGTCTGCCGAGTGAAAATTATGTTCCCTTCATTCAAACCGACGTTGCGGTAAACCCGGGTAACTCGGGTGGTCCGTTGTTTGATCTCGACGGCAAGGTTGTTGGTGTTAACTCGCAGATCTTCTCACGCTCCGGTGGTTTCATGGGGCTTTCATTCGCCATTCCTGTCAATGTCGTGCGATCCGTTGTTTCGCAACTGCGGGGCCAGGGCTATGTCAGCCGTGGCTGGCTCGGGGTGGTGATCCAGGATATCAACCGGCCACTGGCAGAGTCTTTTGGTCTTGACCGGCCAGCCGGCGCTTTGATCGCAGAAGTTACCGAAGGCAGTCCCGCCGCAGATGCCGGCTTGATTGTTGGCGATGTGATTGTGTCATTCGGTAGTCACGCCATTGATCAATCCTCAGATCTGCCACCACTGCTAGGCAATACGACGGTAGGAGAGATAGTCAGCGTTGATCTGATTCGCAACAAGGTACGCATGACAATAGACGTCACCATTCGCGAGCTGGTTGAGGATCGTGACAACCCGGTTGATCCTGAAGACAGTGGTGAAGCAGTGCTCGGTATGACAACGGTGCCGCTAAGCGACGAGCAAAAGCGATCGCTGCAGGTAGAAAACGGCGTACTGATCGGCGCTGTTGAGGACAACAGTCCGGCAGCTGTTGCCGGTATTGTCAAAGGCGATGTACTGGTATCGTTTGATCAGGTATCCGTGGTGTCAGCGTCGCAGTTTCGCAAACTGGTTCAGGAGACAGAGAAAGGCAAATCTGTGGCGGTACTGGTACACCGTAAACAGAAGCCGGTTTTCGTAGCGCTTGTTTTGCCAGAGTAAAGGCCAGAGTAATGGAGCTTCCTTTTAACGCGGCGGCTGATCGCAATAAAGAGGTCATTGGCGATGCATTGTCAGAGTACCTGGCGCAAGCCACCACGGTATTGGAGATCGGTAGTGGTTCGGGCCAGCATGCAGTCTATTTGTGCCAACGATTCAGCCATTTACAGTGGCAGGTGACAGACCAGAGTAGCTACCTTGAAGGTCTTGCTGCTGTGGTCGAGCAGTCGGGTTGTGAAAATATTCAACCACCGACTGAGTTGCAGGCCGGTGCTTGTGTTGAAACGGGTAACCGTGTTTATTCTTTTGTGTACTCTGCCAATACCGCTCACATAATGGGTATTAATGAGATTGCAGCTACGTTTGAAATTGTTAGTCGGTGTTTATCAGCCGAAGGATTGTTTGCCTTGTATGGTCCGTTTAAGGAAAACGGACTGCATAACAGTGACGGTAATATCGCATTCGATAAAACACTGCGATCCGAAGATCCCAAAATGGGTATCAGAGACATCGCAGAACTTGAAGACATGGCAAACGCTACCGGTATGAAATTGCATAGGCAGATTGCCATGCCATCGAACAACAGGATACTGCTCTGGCAACAACAGTCTAATGTTGCGAGCTAGGAGTCTGCGCGGCAGAA